>CAJOPI010000285.1 GCA_905236275.1 uncultured Lachnospiraceae bacterium
GTGATGTCGTTAACGAATGACTTTACCTTGTCTATAGAATTCAGTGAAATTTTTACTGTCTTCATAAATGACCTCCTTAATTTGCTTGTACTATAATATCTTACTTTTACAAATCTTAAAAGTCAATATAAAAGCCTCTAAAATTTGCTTTACTTTTTATACAAATGTTACATAATATGATGTTAAGGTCAAAAGTGATATCAGGAACGACAAGGAGAAGTTTTGAGAAAAGCAGCACTACACAATCTTGGATGTAAGGTTAATGCCTATGAAATGGATATTATGCAAAAGGCTCTCAGCGATGACGGCTATGAAATCGTGCCTTTTGATGAGACGGCGGATATTTATGTCATAAATACCTGCTCGGTTACGAATATCGCCGACAGGAAATCGAGACAGATGCTCCACAAGGCGCGGCAGAAGAATCCCGAAGCAGTTGTCATAGCGGCGGGCTGTTATGTAAACACAAGGCAGAAGGAAGAAATCCTGAATGACGGGGTAGACATAGTCATAAATAATAAGGAAAAAGCCGATATTGCCAAAATTACCGACCGTTTTTTTAAGGAACATCCCGAATTTGTTCCTTCCGAAAAGGTCATATATTCCGCTCCGGAAAGCAGCTCCGGCAAACGCCATTCCGAGATAGAGTGCAATCACACAAGAGCCTTCATAAAAATACAGGACGGCTGTGAGATGTTCTGCTCCTACTGCATCATCCCTTATGCACGAGAAGAACTCAGAAGCCGGGATGAGGACGAGCTCTTATCAGAGATAGAATCCCTGACGCGGGACGGCTACAGTGAATTTGTAATATCCGGCATACACCTTTCGTCTTATGGGATTGACCGTATCCCTTCACCCTCTTCTCCCGAAAGGCATGTAAATTTTGCGGAGTTTATAAATGCCTACAGGGACGGAAGCCTTGATGCCCCGCTTATTGCTATCTTGAAGCGGATTTCAGGAATCGAAGGGGTAAAGCGTATACGTCTTGGCTCTTTCGAGCCCAGAATAGTGACGGAGGAATTTTCAAGGGCGCTATCAGAGATTCCTCAGATATGCCCCCACTTCCATCTTTCCCTGCAGAGCGGTTCAGACAGTGTTCTAAAGCGCATGAACAGGCGCTACAGCCTCAAAGAATACAGTGAGAGTGTGGCTTATTTAAGGAAATATTTCAGCAATCCGGCGATTACAACCGATATAATTGTCGGCTTCCCTGCCGAAACAGAGGAGGAGTTCTCTGAGACCGTTGATTTCGTTGAAAAGACAGACTTCTATGAGACACATATTTTCAAGTTCTCCCGAAGGCATGGCACCCCTGCCGACAAAATGAACGGTCAGCTGACGGATGCAAAAAAGCACGAGAGAAGCCTTGTCCTGCAGGATATCAACAAGCGTCACAAGTCTGATTTCATGGACAGCTGGATAGGGCGCGAGGTTGAGGTTCTCTTCGAGGAAGACTCCTCCGGCTACAGCCGGGAATATATCCGCGTAAAAAGTCTTGATAAAAATTACGAAGCAGGTACAATAGTAAGAGGTATCATAACCGGCAGATATGATGATGAGCAGATGCTTTTCAGTGTGAAATAAACGAAAGGAAATGATATATGAAAAAGACAGCACTTATAATGGCGGGCGGTCATGGAGAACGTTTCTGGCCCAGAAGCAGGAAAAACCTTCCAAAGCAGTTCCTCTCCCTTACAGAGGACGGCAAGACACTCATACAGCTTACGGTAGAGCGTATCCTTCCCCTTGTTGATATGAAGGATATATATATTTCAACCAACAAGGACTACCTTGACCTTGTTGCTGAACAGCTCCCGGATATTCCAAAGGAAAATATTCTCTGTGAGCCCATCGGCAGAAACACCGCTCCCTGTATCGGAATGGGTGCCGCTTATATTCACAAGCGTTCAGGCGACTCCTGCATGATAGTACTTCCTTCTGACCATCTGATAAAATACAATCAGATGTTTGTGACAACTCTTGAGGATGCCTGCGAAATCGCGCTTGAAAACGGAAATCTTGTAACCATCGGTATCGCACCTACCTATGCCGAGACAGGCTACGGATACATCCGTTTCAACCCTTCCGAAAGCTACAAGAGAGGCTACAAGGTTCTTAATTTTGCCGAAAAGCCCAATATCGAGCTGGCAAAACAATATGTTTCCTCGAATGAATACCTTTGGAACTCAGGAATGTTCGTATGGAAAACTTCGACTATTCTTGATGCCTTCCAGCATATAATGCCGGATGTTTATGATGGGCTTATGATCATCCATGATGCAATCGGCACCTCGGCAGAGGAAGACGTTATAAGGCGCGAATTTCCGAAATTCCCTTCGATCTCCATTGACTATGGTGTCATGGAAAAGTCCGATAAGATTTACACCCTGCCCGGAAACTTCGGCTGGGATGATGTCGGAAGCTGGCTTGCAATGGAGCGTATACGTCAGACCAACGAATTCGGAAATATCGCAGACGGCAATGTGATCACCATCAATACCAACAACTGTATTATACAGGCAAATCAGAAGCTCATTGCCTGCATCGGACTTGAAGATCTGGTAATAGTCGATACTGAAGATGCCACGCTTATTTGTGACAAGACCTCTACAAATGATATAAAGAAGGTTATCGAAAACCTTAAAGTCTGCAACAGAAATGAATACCTATAAAAAAACACAGGATTGAAGGTTCTCTCTCAATCCTGTGTTTTTTATCAGCCGAAAAAGCCTTTTTTCTTCTTCGGTTCCTTATCTCCGCCCGAACGTCTCTCAGCATCATGCAGGGAATCACCCGTAAGTTCATCAAACTTTCTTAAGAGGTCTTTTGAACTGGAGGTAAGCCCCGTAGGTACCTGAACCACAAGTGTTACATACTGGTCGCCCCTCGCGTCCTTATTCGCAATCGAAGGAACACCCTTTCCTTTGAGCCTTATCTTCGTATCTGTCTGTGTTCCGGGCTTAACAGTGTATGCCACACGTCCGTCTACAGTATCGATAAGCACATCTCCGCCGAGTGCAGCCTGTGCAAAGGATATGGGCGCACTTGAAAAGATATTCTGTCCCTGTCTCTGGAATATAGGATGGCGTGATACTATGACCTCTACAAGAAGATCACCTCTCGGTCCTCCGTTTCTTCCGGGTTCACCCTTGTCACGAAGCCTTACCATCTGACCGTTATCTATTCCGGCAGGGATTGAAACCTTAAGCTTCTTCTTTGATGCTATATAGCCCGAACCTGAGCAGTCAGGACACTTA
>CAJOPI010000286.1 GCA_905236275.1 uncultured Lachnospiraceae bacterium
AAAAAGCCCGCTTTAAATCAGCGGGCTTTTTGTATTCATTTTGCTCCTCTTCCAAAAGCTACCATCCATACGGTCTGGAAAAGTATTCTTATGTCTAAGAGTATTGACCAATTATCAATATATTCCAAATCAAGTCTTACTACCTCTTCAAAATTCTTTATGTCAGAGCGACCCGAAACCTGCCACTTTCCGGTTATTCCGGGTTTAATGGAAAGCCTTCTCATGTGATAGTTTTTATACTGAAGATACTCATCTTCCGTCGGGGGTCTCGTACCAACCAGCGACATATCACCGATTAAGACATTAAAGAACTGCGGAAGCTCGTCAACAGACGTTTTTCTTATAAATTTGCCTATAGGCGTAATTCTCGGATCATTCTCCATCTTGAACATGAGACCATCCATCTCATTTTTTTCCATGAGTTCTTTTTTTCTCTTCTCAGCATCAGCGTACATGGACCTGAATTTATACATCTTAAAACGTCTTCCGTTTATTCCTATACGGGTCTGCGCAAAGAAAAGCGGTCCGGGAGAAGTTATTTTTATGATAGGTCCAACCATTATGACAGCAATTGCGCAAAAAACAAGACCGACTATCGCGCCTAAGATATCCATCACTCTCTTTAACAATAACGATGCAGAATCAGGCTCATTTTCAACAAATGATACAACATGATATTCACCCAGTTTACGAATATGCTTGACCGCAGCCTTTCTGTTAAAGATATCTATACTGAGATTTGTTACAACTCCCATATCCTCAAACTTTGAAATCATTTTTTCTAGTTCGATAGTATAATCATACGGTACGTTTATCAGAACCTCATCATAAACATTTTCCCTATGAGTATTAACATAATTTTCCGCATTTCCAACAACACGGATACCATCTATCTCCTCGCCTACCATATCCTTATCCAGAATGGTTATACACGAAATATTGCTGAGAAGCTCGGGTGAATTTTTAAAGTTGGATACAATTTCCTCTGCCTTATCAAAAAGTGTAATGAGCATAATGTTTGTAGCATTGTAACCCGTCCCTTTGACTTCAATCAGCCACCAGCTATATATAAGTCTGAAGATATAATCAAGAAAGACATTCACAAGAAACATCCAGCCCACAATATAACGTGAAGCCTCAGTACTCTGATAGGTCAGGTACATAAAGAGAACGAGCAGAACCAGCAGAATACTCTGATTTTCAAGAACATATATAAACTTGGTAAAGCGTCCCTGCTGCATAATTGCAGGGTGATGACCATCGCTGAAGACAAAAACAAAGGCATATAATATGATCATAACGGACAAGATCATGGAATATGAATTTCTGTACCTTTCTGTTCTGAAAAGCTCTTCTATTGTTCCGAATCTTATATGCCACGCAATTATAAAAGATATAAGTAATGAAACACAATCCATTACAAACATTACGCCCCTTCTGACGGAGCGATTTCTAAAAGCCATCTAAAACCTCCGGATAATTATTGTTTTATCATTAAATAATACATAAATTTCAAATTAGTTACAAAATAACGTTTTATAAGCCTCTTTGGATCTTGAAAAAGCCGGTAAAGCCATTCAAGTCCAACGTGCTGCATCCATTCGGGGGCCCGTTTTACAGTTCCGGCGTGAAAGTCAAAACCGGCTCCGACTCCAAGCATAAGTGCGTTAATCCTCCCTTTGTGTGCATTCATCCAGTTTTCCTGCTTTGGGGCACCCAGACCAACCCATACTATATCCGCTCCCGAATCATTTATCCTTTTGACAGCAGCCTCGTCTTCTTCATTTGAGAGGCTTCTAAAAGGAGGTGATTCATATCCTCTTACATCCAGTCCCGGATACTTTTTTTCTATATTTTTCTTCAGGCTTTCAAGCGTTTCCTGACTTGACCCGTAAAAATACATGGAAATTCCGTTCTCCATTGAATAAAAAAACATTTTCTCCATGAAATCCGGTCCCGCTACTCTTCCTGCTCTCCTGTAGCCTCTGCGTTTTTGAAGCTTGGAAATAGGAATTCCATCAGGGAAAACAACTGCCGCTTCATTTTGAACCCTTCTGTATTCTGCGTCTTCATAAGCCATAACAGTCGTATGAACATTAGAAAAACATATATAGTCGCCGCGAAGCCGCTCTATATTCCTCTGAATATACTGAACAGCGTCCCAGAGATTGGCAATGGCAAAATTAACACCGAGCACTTTGTTTTTTTCAGACATAAAAGATAGTCTGACAGAATCAAAATCCCCAATATTTTCAAAATATTCAGAAGCCATGACGGTTCCGCAAAATTCAGGAATAATATTTATCGGAATGCTTTGACTGTTAAAACGTTTAAGAACATCTTCCCGATTTTCATCTGTTTTTGCAAAATATACAAACTCATCAACAGCTTTATCTTCTGCATATTGATTCAGGCTATCAATATCACCTATGACACTGACTCCCTCAATCTCATGGGAATGTCCGGAGTTATCCACAAGCATTACTCCGGCAAGCTCAGCATATTTTCCCATTCCTGCCCTGAATTTTCTTATTTCGTTAACTGCCTTATTTTCCAATGTCAAAAGAATAAATCTACGTGTTTTGCTTCTTTTTTTGTTTTCTTTATATATGTACCTTCCATAAAAAAATCGCAAAACAAAATCAAAAAAAACATTATAAATAAACAACGCAAGCACAACCGCCCTTGACGCCCAAAAGCCCTGTTTTATCATGTAAAGAAGCATTACCAGAAAGGCTGCCTGAAGCAGATTGTTTTTTATGACATTTATTAACTTTTCCAAAGGATTTTGGAGCTCTATAGGTCTGTGTCTCGAATCATTCAGCAGAAAAACAACTAAATTAATTGCAATGACAAGTTCCAATAAAAGATAATACAGACCGCCATTCCAGCTGTTTATTCCCTGCCAGTCAGACTCATTATAAAATCTGGTATAAATAGCCGCAAAGAAAGAAATAACCACAGCAAATAAATCCAAAAACATAAGTGCTGTTCTTTGCGACTGTCTTGTAGATAAAAACATCAGGAATTCCCCTTTAATTTTTTTGCGATGTATTTATTATAATCCAATCATAGTGATTTCACAAGAAAAAAGCACTTCACATATAATTGAAGTGCTTTTAAGATATAAAATGATGTCAGGGTCAAAAGGTCAAAATCCGATTGTGCTTGCACAAAGAGGATTGAGACCTTGGGACCCGCAAAACACGAGCA
>CAJOPI010000287.1 GCA_905236275.1 uncultured Lachnospiraceae bacterium
CCGCATTACTCTTGAAGCCTTCGGAACCGAACATAAGGCTCAGATAATCGAGGCACTTGACAAAAAAGGCTTCAGACCGAGAGTCGTAAGACCTGTTTTATAATGATTTTCAGATATTTTCGGAGGTGTTAACATTTGGTGTTGACACCTCTGAATTTGTATGTTATTATACCAAAGTTGCATGATGTGCAGGACACTACGAACAGGGAAAATTTATGGAAGATCTTGCGAGGACGGCGATGCTCTTTGACTTCTACGGAGAGCTCCTGAATGAGCACCAGAGACAGATATACGAGGCATATACCATGGAAGACCTTTCGCTGGCTGAGATATCGGAAGAATACGGAATCAGCAGGCAGGCAGTGTCTACGATGATAAATCGCTGCAGGAAAGCGCTTAACGGATATGAAGAGAGACTTCATCTTGTGGCAAAGTTTGAAAGCATAAAGTCCTCTGTGAGCGAGATAAGCCTTCTGGCTGACAGGATCAAAGAGCCTGAGGCCTGCAAAATAGGCGAGCTTGCAGGAAAGATATTAGGAGATTTATAAATGGCATTTGAAAGCCTTACCGAGAAACTGCAGAATGTATTTAAGAATCTTCGTTCGAAGGGCAGACTTACCGAGGATGACGTAAAGAAAGCCCTGAAAGAAGTCAAGATGGCTCTTCTTGAAGCTGATGTTAATTTCAAGGTAGTTAAGAATTTCGTGTCATCAATACAGGAAAAAGCTGTCGGAACCGAGGTTCTTGATAACTTAAATCCTGCCCAGACGGTCATTAAGATTGTTAATGACGAAATGATAGCCCTTATGGGTTCGGAGACGACTGAGCTCAACTTTGCACCCGGGAAATCCATAACAACGATAATGATGTGCGGTCTTAACGGTGCAGGTAAGACAACGACTACCGCAAAGCTTGCAGCACTTCTTAAAAAGAAGGGGAAGAAAAGCCTTCTTGTAGCCTGTGACGTTTACAGACCGGCAGCCGTAAAACAGCTGGAAATCAACGGCGAGAAGGTTGGAAGCGAGGTTTTCAAGATTGAGGACAGCAAAGATCCGATAGCCATTGCAAAAGCGGCAATCGAATATGCCGAGAAAAAAGGTCATACGGTAGTGATTTTCGATACGGCAGGACGTCAGCAGATAGACGAAGAGCTGATGGATGAACTCGTCCGTATCAGGGAAAATGTTGATATAATGAACACACTCCTTGTTGTTGACGGCAGTACCGGACAGACTGCTGTAGATGTGGCAAAGGGATTTGATGAGAAAGTCGGACTTGACGGAGTGGTTCTTTCGAAAATGGATTCCGATGCACGAGGTGGTGCGGCTTTGTCTATCAGGGCTGTTACCGGAAAGCCTGTAGTGTTTGTCGGAATGGGAGAGAAGCTTACGGACCTTGAACAGTTTTATCCCGACAGGATGGCTTCAAGGATTCTTGGAATGGGAGACATCCTTTCACTTATCGAGAAAGCGGCAGAAACAGTTGATGTTGAGTCCGCTGTCGATATGAAGGAAAAGTTCAAGAAAGGTAAGTTTGACTTTGATGATTACCTTACAAGTATGGAGCAGATGAAGAAAATGGGCGGTTTAAGTTCGATTCTTTCAATGCTTCCCGGACTCACCGGCGGTAAGGATATCAGTGGGATGATCGATGATAAGGTTTTGAGAAGGAATGAAGCTATCATCCATTCCATGACAAAAGCCGAGAGAGCGAATCCTTCAATCCTCAATCCCCGTCGCAAACACAGGATTGCAAAGGGTGCAGGTGTTGATATAATGTATGTCAACCGACTCGTGAAGGAATTTAATGAGATGCAGAAAATGATGAAGAAGATGCCCGGAATGATGAAAGGGCATGGCGGATTCGGAGGAATGAATGCTCTAAAAAATCTGATGCGCGGTATGCGCTAAGGAACTTTTTATAAAAACGGTTTCACTCTGTCGTCAGACAGTTGGAATAAATAAACAAATAGTTATTTTTGAATTTATCTAAGGAGAATTAAAATGGTAAAGATTAGACTTAAGAGAATCGGTAAGAAGAAGGCACCTTTCTACAGAATAGTAGTTACAGATTCAAAGGCTTCCTGCAAGACACCTGATGCAATCGAGAATATCGGAACTTATGATCCGCTTCAGGAGCCTGCACTTGTAAAGATCAACGAGGAGCTTGCTAAAAAGTGGCTTAAGAATGGTGCTCAGCCTACAGAGACAGTTACAAGGCTCTTCAAGAATGCAGGTATCATCTCTAAGTAATATTGTGAGTAACTGTTCAGTACAGTCCGAAGCATTTTGCCGAGGACTTAACAATATGATCTGATACAGCGGAAAGGGAGGTACCAATGAAAGAACTTGTGGAAGTCATCGCAAAGGCTCTCGTTGACAGTCCTGAAGAGGTAACTGTTACGGAAACAGAGGATGACCGTACAATCAATGTGGAACTTCGCGTGGCGCCCTCGGATATGGGCAAGGTCATTGGAAAACAGGGAAGAATAGCTAAGGCAATTCGTTCTGTTGTTAAGGCGGCTTCATCAAAGGAAAGTAAAAAGGTTAATGTCGAAATTATGCAATGATGAGCGCATTACCGCAGGGAAGATTACTTCAACTCATGGTCTGAGAGGAGAGGTCAAGGTCTATCCTTTATTGGATGACCCTGACCGCTTTTTGGATTTTACAAAAGTAATCATACGGACAAATCGCGCTGAATTTGAAGAAGAAATCGAGAACGTCAGATTTTTCAAGAACCTGCTTATAGTAAAGTTCAAGGGAATCGATGACATAAATGATATAACAAAATACAGAAATGCCGAGATACGGGTGTTCAGGGAAGAAGCAGCCGATTTAGAGGAAGGTCAGTATTTCGAGGTTGACCTTATCGGGATGGATGTTGAAAACGATGACGGAAGAAAGCTCGGAAAGCTGAAGAAAATCCTGCATACGGGTGCTAATGATGTATATATTGTCGGGGATGACAGCGGTAAGGAAATACTGATACCGGCAATAAAGCAGTGTATTCTTGAAGTGGATATCGATGAAGGCTTCATGAAAGTACATCTTTTGGAAGGATTGGAATAATATGCACTTTCAGGTAATTACGCTTTTCCCGGAAATGATTGATTCGGCAATGAATACGAGTATAATCGGGCGTGCGGTGAAAAATGGCGTAATCAGCGTTGAAACGGTAAATCTGAAAAATTTTTCCTGCAACAGCTATGGTTCTGTGGATGATTATACCTATGGCGGCGGCGCAGGTATGCTCATGCAGTGTGAACCGGTGTATAATGCCTATCTTTCAACAGTTGAAAGGCTTGAAAATCCCGCAAGAAAGCCGAGAGTTATTTTTACCACGCCGCAGGGCAGGGTTCTTGACGAAAAAATTGCCGCAGAACTCGCAGAAAATGAGGATTTGATATTTCTTTGCGGACATTACGAGGGAATAGATGAAAGGGTTCTTGAAGAAATAGTTACGGATAATCTTTCGATAGGTGATTATGTCCTTACGGGCGGAGAGCTACCCTCACTCGTTATGATGGATGCGATATCAAGGCTTGTGCCGGGTGTCCTTAACAATAAGGAATCGGCGGAAACAGAGTCCTTTAATAACGGACTACTGGAATATCCGCAGTATACCAGGCCAAAGGAATGGCATGGAAAAGAGGTTCCGGATATACTTCTTTCGGGAGACCACAGGAAAATCGAGCTTTACCGAACGAGAGAAGCGATAAAACGTACAGCTGAAAGACGTCCCGACCTGTATGAAGCATGGCTTAAAAATCGAGGTATTTGGTAAAAATACACTTGCGCGGAATGCCGCCAGGTGATATAATCAAAAATTGTGAGATTCGAATAGGCGGATCTTTAGGAGATGGTCCTCTGGTGCCGGTCTTTAAGATGAAAGACCATGAAATGGCATTTAAGAACGTCAAATAACGAAAGCATTGCAGAGTTTTTATGAAATACAAAACAATGCTGACGTACAGATTTAATGGAGGTTCTAAATGAACAACGAAGCAATAATCAGAGAAATTGAAGCAGAGCAGTTAAAGACTGAAGCACCTAAGATCAAGGTTGGTGAGACCGTTCGTGTACACAACAGGATCAAGGAAGGCGAAAAGTCAAGAATTCAGGTTTTCGAAGGAACAATCATCAAGATTCAGGGTGGAAGCAACAGAGCAACTTTCACAGTAAGAAAGACTTCTAACGGTGTCGGAGTTGAGAAGACATTCCCTCTTCACTCACCTAACGTAGAGAAGGTTGAGGTTGTTCGTGCAGGTAAAGTAAGAAGGGCTAAGCTCTTCTACCTTAGAAAACTTACAGGTAAAAAGGCTAAGCTTAAGGAAATCGTTGACTGAGCATAGTTTCGTAAACACCAAGACGGGGAAATGCATTGCACTCCCCGTCTTTTTGTTATAAGATGATTTAAGTAGAATCATAATAAAGTCAAACAAAGGAGGCTGTATGCGCAAGGGACGCAGAGCTGGTCTTTCATTTTATCAGAGAAAGAAGAAAATTTCGAATGAGAGAATAGCGGAGATAATGTCATGGGTTTTTGTGGTCCTGCTTGGTTTTCTGCTGTCCTTTTTCGTAATATATACTATCGGTGTAAAGACGACAGTTATGGGAGGTTCAATGGAAACGGGACTGCATAACGGTCAGGTTGTTTACATGAATAAGATAATTTACAGCTTCAAGGCTCCGGCAAGGGGTGATGTTGTTGTATTCAAACCTAATGGAAATGATAATGCCCATTATTCGATAAAAAGGGTTATTGCAGTGCCGGGCGATAAAATATACATATATGAAGGTGTTTTATATCTGAACGGTGAAGCACAGGAAGATATGTTTACCGATAAAATAGCTGATGCCGGAATTGCAGCTGATGAGATAACCCTGAAGGCTGACGAGTTCTTCCTTATGGGAGACAACGTTAACAATTCTGAGGACTCAAGGAGCCCGAATCTTGGAATAGTTATGCGAAATCATATAGTTGGTAAGGCATGGCTGCACCTGTCGAGCGGAAACGAAGGTATAGGAAGAGTAAAATAATATGGCAAATAATGGTTACAATTGGTATCCCGGACACATGACAAAGGCGAGACGCGCAATGGAGGAAGACGTAAAGCTGGTAGACCTTCTGATTGAGCTTCTTGATGCAAGATGTCCGCTGGCTACAAGAAATCCTGACATAGATAAGATAGGAGCGGGTAAGGCGAGACTTGTTCTTCTGAATAAATCTGACCTTTCGGACAGAAAAAGCAATGAAAAATGGGTTGAATATTTCAAAAACAGAGAAATTACCGCTGTGCTCCTGAATGCGCAGAGGGGTGAGGGAATGAAGCTCATTAACTCATCGGTAGAGAAAGCCTGTAAGGAAAAGATAGAGCGGAATAAGAAAAAGGGAATCATCAACAGGCCCATGAGGGCAATGGTGGTAGGAATTCCGAATGTTGGAAAGTCCACTTTCATCAATTCCTATGCAAAAAAAGCGGTGGCAAAAACCGGAAATAAACCCGGAGTTACAAAAGGCAAGCAATGGATAAGAATGTCGAAAACACTGGAGCTTCTTGATACACCGGGTATTCTCTGGCCGAAGATAGATGATGATTATGCGGGCTTCTGCCTTGCCATGATCGGTTCGATGAATGATGATATAATCAATACCGATGAGATGACAGAACGTTTCATTAAGCTTATGCAGGAAAATCATCCTGAGCTTTTGGAGGATAAGTATTCGATAAAGCCTGAAATGAGCTATGCCGAAGCACTGGAAACAGTGGCAAAGTGCAGGAATGCCATAAAAAACGGAGGCGTTGCGGATACCGAAAAGGCATTGAAATTTATAATTGATGATTTCAGAAGCGGAAAGATAGGGCATATTTCATTGGAAGAGCCCTGAGGGGGAAAGGGTCTTGAAAAAGGTATTCAGATTCAGCTTATACATACTGCTTGTATTGCTGCTTACAGGTCTTGTAAAAACCTTTGTGTTTCAAAGAGCTATAGTTGACGGGGATTCCATGATGAATACCCTGAGCAACGGAGATAATCTGATTGTAAGCAAGCTAAATTCTTTCAACGGAAAATATAAGAGATTTGATATTGTGGTTTTTCCTTATGGCAATGCTGCTGATGTTTATTATATAAAGAGAATTATCGGGATGCCTGGAGAAACCGTAAAAATTGAGAACGGTTCTATATATATTGATGACATTCCTCTTATAGAGCATTTTGGAAATGAAGCAATTAACAGCGGAGGACTTGCCTCAAATGAGCTTGTCCTTGCCACTGACGAATATTTTGTTCTCGGTGATAACAGGAATAACAGTACCGATTCGAGGTCGTCTCAGGTAGGAAATATTAAGAAAAAGGATATTATAGGCAAAGTGGTTTTGAGAATCTGGCCTCTGGATAGTTTTGGAAGAGTAAGATGAACGAAGGGAAAAGGCATTGACTAAGAAAGAAGAACGTGAGGAAAAGAGAAGATTAAAGCTGGAGGCTGAAAAGGAGAGAATGTACGCCCTCTTTTCATACGAAAGGGAATACGGGGAAAATCTTGCAATCTGTGGAATTGACGAAGTCGGAAGGGGACCGCTTGCGGGACCTGTTTATGCCGCAGCCGTTATTTTGCCGAAGGACTGTGATATTCTCTATATAAATGATTCCAAGAAATTATCAGAAAAAAAGAGAGAAACCCTGTCAGCTGAAATCAGGGAAAAAGCCGTCGCATGGGCTATCGGAACCGCAGATAACAAAAGAATCGACGAAATAAATATTTTGCAGGCAACTTACGAAGCCATGCGTGAAGCTATTAAGAATCTTGGAATAAAACCCGATATATTATTAAACGATGCTGTTACAATTCCTCTTGTGGATATAAAGCAGATTCCGATAATTAAGGGTGATGCCAAAAGTGCTTCCATTGCCTCGGCAAGTATAATCGCCAAAGTAGCAAGGGATTCACTGATGGCAGAATATGCAAAGGAATATCCGGAATACGGTTTTGAAAGAAATAAGGGGTATGGTACGGCAGAGCATATTGCTGCAATAAAGGAATATGGCGTAACGCCGATACACAGGATGTCTTTTCTTAAATCGATTTTGGAGCGCGAATGAATATTACAATTAATGCTAATACCGGAATATATCAGACAGGTAATCAGATAGGCGGTGAAAGACAGGTGATAAGCGAGAGTTCTTCATCGCCTGCGGCACTTGTGAGCTCCGGAGACCTGTCTTCCCTTAAGGCGGGTGATATATTTACCGGTCAGATAAGCGGAATGAACGAGGACGGTTCTGTTGCGATACTCCTTGGAAACAACAAAATGCTTAATGCAAGGCTATCTTCAAATCTTTTGTTAAATCAGGGGCAGATTATGTCCTTTCAGGTGAAAGGAGCTACATCTTCCTCTTTGACACTCACTCCTTTATATGAAAATTTAGATAATAATTCGGCGGCGGCGAAAGCACTGATAGCGGCAGAACTGTCGGTAACAGCCGGAAATGTTGATATGGTCAATGCGATGATGGAACGGGGACTCCCCATAGATTCCAATGCCCTGCAGGGGATGGCATCCGCAGCGTCGGCATATCCGACGGCAAATCCCGCATCAATCGTACAGATGACCCAGCTTGGCATTCCACTGACTGAGGAGAATGTACAGCAGTTTGAAGCTTATAAGGAAGGGCAGTACAAGATTGCTGACGGAGTGGATAATCTTGCGAAGGGCTTCAGTGAGCTCAGTTCCGAGTCTGTTTCCATGAACAGGGCTGTCCTTGATATCTTTAATGAGAGTCCTTCCGAGGGATTCATGCAGGTTGTTAAGGAAGCGATGAATGGCGACAGTTCAAGGCTTTTGAGCCTGATAGAAAGCGGGGGGAAGCCGGAGGTAAATGCGGAGAGCCTTGTAAATCAGGAAACTGCTGAGACTTTTGTGAATACAGCTGCTAATGCTGCCACAGAGACAGTGAAGGGGGATGAGGGTGAGAATGTCCTTGATACGGTTAAAAATAATCCGGAGGAATCCGCAGAAACTGCTCAAAGGGCGGAAAACGGCGAAATCCCCGAAGGACAGAAGAGTAATGAAAATACGCTTCAGCAAAATCCTGTAAATATCAGACCGGATAGTAATCTGAGTCTGCCCGGTCATGTGACGGATAATATTTTACAGCTTATGGGATCTGACGGGGCGAAGAACCTTGCTGAGCTTATGAATAAGGCGGGTTATCCTGAAGAACTTACACAGAAAATTGCTGCGGGGGAAATATCCTCGAAACAACTCCTTGATATTATTCATGCTTCGATTAACGGAGGAAGCTCGAATTTCAAGGGCGAGCAGGCTTTGACTGCCTTGAAGGAAATGATAGGCTCCGAGCCCTACCAGCTCCTGATGCATAACGAGATTGTAAAACAGTTTCTTTTGGAACCCGAAAATGTTTCAAATCAGGATAAAGTGAGGGAATATTATCAGCGTATAGCGGCGGAAACGGAGGAAGCGATAAATCTCCTGAAGGCGACGGGCAGAGGTGAGACAACTCTTGCGCAGGGCATGCAGAATCTGAAGGATAATATTGATTTTATGAATGGTATGAATATGGCAATGACCTATATTCAGCTGCCTCTTAAAATGAATGATGCCGCTTCGCATGGGGATTTATATGTCTATACGAATAAAAAGAATCTTGCGAAGAAGGATGGGAATTTTTCGGCACTTCTGCATCTTGATATGGAGCATCTGGGCACTATGGATGTGCATATAAGCATGAAGAATTATGATCATGTTACGACACACTTCTTTTTGCAGAAGGAGGAGCTTCTGGATTTTATCGAGGAGCATTTAGGAGAGCTCGATAAAGCACTTTCAAAGAGAGGTTACGTGATGCACTCGGATGTTTCTCTTAATAAGGAAGCAAAGGACGTTCCCGAGATAATGTTCAATAAGGGCAGTAACGAAAAGCTTATTCAGAAAACCGCATTTGACGTAAGGGCGTAAAGGTGGGAATATGGCAGGACAGAACATTTATAAGAAAAATGAAAAATCAAAGGTTAAGACTGCCGTAGCGATTGCTTATGATCCTAAAGATGCGGCACCTACAGTTATAGCTTCCGGTAAAGGTGCGGTAGCAGACAAGATTATAGAAAAAGCAAAGGAGTCGGATGTCCCTGTGCATCGTGATGATAAGCTTGCCGAAACCCTTTCAAAGCTCGATATCGGTGATATGATACCGCCGGAGCTTTATGAAGTGGTTGCGGAGGTTCTGGTATTTGTGGACAGGATGGACCGGCTAAAGGCTAAAATGGATGGAGTAAAAGGTAATATTGAAAAAAGAAGGCGCAAAGGTTTTAGGTAGGACAGGAGAAGAAAAGGCTGCGGACTTTTTAAGGAAACAGGGATGCTCGGTGATAGAGCGGAATTTCGCAGTTAAAAGCGGAGAAATAGATATAATTTATCTTGATGGTGATACGATCTGTTTTGGAGAAGTCAAGTACAGGAAGAATGACAGCTGCGGCGGAGGAGAAGCTGCCGTAAATTATAAGAAACAAAGGCAGATAAGCAGGACATCTGACTATTATCGTATGCAAAACGAACTTGGAGAGGATCTTTCGTATCGCTTTGATGTAGTTGCAATTTCAGACACAAAAATAAACTGGGTAAAAAATGCCTTTTATTATATACCTCGGAGAGTGTAGAAATGTCGGAAAAAAGAAAGATAAGAAAACATTTTGTTTTTGAAGGAAGAGTTCAGGGGGTGGGCTTCCGTTGGACAGCCAAATTTGCGGCTGAAGGTCTCGGACTTACCGGCTGGGTATCGAATAAGTCTGACGGCTCTGTTGAAATGGAGATACAGGGAGATGAAAGCTCTATAGCACGAATGCTTATGGAAATACAGAATGGAAGATTTATACATATCGAGAACATAGAATCTCAGACTGTTCCGGTAGAAGAGGGAGAGAGAGGATTCTATGTTCATGGATACTGATATTACATGATGCTTTTATATCTGCCTAAAAATGCCTGTGTACGTTCGTTGTCTGAGGAGAAAATCTCTTCGGGAGTACCTTCCTGGGCAATGAGCCCGTCTTCGATGAAAATAACTTTGTCGCTTATATCATGGGCAAATGCCATTTCGTGAGTAACTATGACCATGGCGATGTGAAGATCGGCGAGCGATTTTATAACCTTCAATACTTCGCCGGTCAGCTCAGGGTCGAGGGCTGAGGTTGGCTCGTCGAAGAAGAGTATTTGCGGGTTCAGGGCAAGTGCTCTTGCTATTGCAACTCGCTGTGCCTGACCGCCTGAAAGCTTGTGGGGATAATAACCCGCCCGGCTTTCGAGTCCCATTTTTTCGAGAAGCTTCATGGCTTCTTCCCTTACCTCGTCTTTAGGTCTTTTCTGAACGCGTATCGGAGCATCCATTACATTCTGAAGAACGGACATATGGGGAAAAAGATTGAAATTCTGAAATACAAGCCCGAAATTGGAGGATATCTTCCTGAGTTTGTCTTTTTCTGCATATTTAACTTTTCCGTCAATTGTTTCTGCCATATAAACAGAGTCATAAGAAATGCTTCCACTGCTTATAGGGATGAGATTTGTTGCACATCTTAAAAGAGTGGATTTTCCGGATCCTGAACGTCCTATGATAGAGAGAATTTCCCCTTTGTCAACCTTGAGGGAAACATCTTTCAAGACATCACGTCTTCCGTCAGCATATCTTTTTCTGATATTTTTCATTTCCAATAAAGCCATATCGTAATTCCTTTATTTATAATGATGCCAGGGTCAAAAGTCATCATCCATGGCAAGCTTGCTTGCCAGTGGGTGAATGACTTTATGACCCGCCCCAATATGAG
>CAJOPI010000288.1 GCA_905236275.1 uncultured Lachnospiraceae bacterium
CACGAAGTGCGGAACAATCCCTGACATCACTTTTGACCTTAACATCATTTTTTATCAGATCAGTCCTGATTTCTCTCCACCGTTACACTTCATGTTCTTACGCAGCCAGCAGCAAGGTGCTGGCTGCTAACTGAATAGTAACTCTCCACCTGCTTCATAACCCTTCTGACCGGCCTATAAAGTACAAGCATATTGCCATCAGCAGAGCCGAAGCCCTTTTTCTGACATAGTCGCCAAATGCCTCTTTTAATCCGTATAAATCTCGTATATCCATGAGAATTTATCACCCTCTGCTATAGGCTGTGCATCAGCACCATATTGAGCATATTCATCATTCAGATACAGTGCCCAGTATGCTCCATTCTCTGCATATAATGCCCGTTCTCCATTGATTTCCTCGACCATTAACCCATAACTGCCGCCGGTTCCGGAATAGGAAAAGTCCTCATCTCTCTCTGCAAGCTCATCCATCGCCTCCCGCAGATATTCTGCCGAACTTGTCAGATTGTAATCCTTTGCCTCTCCGTTCGAGCCGATAACCTCTATCACTATATTCTTCGAACCACCGACCGCTGACGGTCTGTTTATCAGATAAACTGCCACAAGGACAATCGCCAGTACTATAAGAACAGCCGCACCTGTCAGCAAAGCCTTTTTATTCTTCATTTCAGTAAACCTCTTTCAGTCATATAGATAATTTTAATCTGTATATCCTTTTCAAAGACTCGTCAATCCTCTCTTCGGATATCCGTCCGTTTTTTACCGCCTGAATTATTGCATTTCTCGAGCTCTTCATATCGACAGGCGCAAGAATCAGATCACAGCCGGCTTCTATAGCAAGAACGGCAGCTTCATCGCCCGAATAATGGTTGACAACCGCTCCCATGTTCATGGCATCTGTAATAACAACGCCTTTATATCCCATTTTACCTCGCAGCAATACCTGCACTATCTTAGGAGAAAGCGACGACGGTGTCATATCTCCGATAACCTTCGGAAGAGAAATGTGTCCAACCATAATCATTGATATACCATTATCGATTTCGGTCTGGAAGGGCTTAAGTTCAGTCTCATCCAGCTCAGCCAGACTTTTATCCGATACGGCATAGCCCTTGTGGGAGTCTTCAACCGTATTACCATGTCCCGGAAAATGCTTGGCGCAGGATAATATTCCCTCTGATTTCAGACCCTTGCTGAAGGATAATGCCATCTCTGATACAAGTTCCCTGTCGGAGCCAAAAGAGCGTTTCTCCATCAATTTATTTCCGGAGACGGTTATCACATCAGCAACCGGTGCATAATCCAGATTGAAACCAAGTTCGGACAGGTATGAACCCACATACTCTCCGCTTTCGAGGGCCTTCCGGGTGTCAGCCGACTTTCCGATATCCGCCATATTACCAACATTTTTCACTCCGTAAGAAGCATTGGAGGCTATACGTGAAACCATCCCGCCCTCTTCATCTACTGACTGGAACAAGGGAAGGCCGAGATAAGACCGGCTGCAGGACTGTAAATCCGAGAGCAGCTTTTTTGTCTGTTCGGGTTCTTCAAGGTTTTTTCCCATATAAATAATTCCCGAAACAGGAAATTCCTGAAATTTGCTTTCTGCCGCAGCTCCTGCCTCAGTCTGATTATTCCCGCCAAGCAGTGCCTCCGGTGTTACTACAAAGAGCTGGGAGACCTTATTTTCAAGACTCTGCCCCTTTATAAGCTCCTCGATTTTTACGTCAGAATAGTCTTCCGTCGATTTTTTCCTGACAGGTTGAACCATATCGACCTCTCCCTGAGCTTCATCAGCACTGACCTTCTGTGTTTCCCTTGCAAGCTCAGCCTTATACGAAATTGTTTCTTCTTTAGCTATTTCTGCAGCTGTCTCAGCCTTCGCCTCCTCAAAGGCACAGCCTGTCAAAGACAATCCGATCATCAGAGCAATTACAGATAATTTTATTTTCATAACATCCTCTTTTTCTACACTCTTCTCTACGCCTTTTCCCCTGCATCATGATACCATGCTCAATACCATCATAATATCGTCCCGATACCGCCTATGTTCCTCGTATACATACACATAAACAATTATACCCTCGCCTTTTTCCTGAAAAATCACTTCTACCTTGTAATTGTCATTGGTCGGTTCCTTGGTAAAGGTATCTTTATAGTATTTATAAGATGCATCATAGTAGGTTTCTATTTTTTTTGCAGGGAATTTTTTTATCGTATCATCGGTTTTCTTAAAGATATCTTTAATTATGGCTTTCTCTATTAAATCATTCTCGTCGATATCATCTTCATCTGCAAGCATGGTTTTTTTATCAAAATAGCAGACAAAAAAACTCTCTGCATAAGCCTCTCTTTTACCGAGTTCATTCAGTCTGTATTGGTATCCGGGCATGTTCCCAAGTTCTTCACCGGTTATATTATGCTCGACTTCCTTCCAGCTTTTCGGAATGTAAATATTGACACCGTTCTTTCCAAGCTGTCTTTGAAGGGTTGTCTTCTTGTCGATGGTCTTTCCGTCAAGCATACTGAGCACACTGTCAGAGGGATTGCTTACGGCGGTTTTTTCTACTTTATCTGCCTTAAAAACAATATTTCCAAACCAGCCAACCGTAAGCTTCCCGTAAACATTCACCTTATCATTTTCATTAATCTTACTTATTGCGGAAATTATCTCCTCATCAGCTGTACTGCAGACAATATTCTTTTCATAATCTGATTTTCCGATGACAAATTCCCTGTTGTTATCATTCTTTGAGAGCACCGTTCCGAATAAAGAATAATATCTGTCAGAATACTTTTCTCCTGCGGTTTTGGCACTGTCTTCAAAAGCCTTTATCACGACCTCTGCACTTTCATTCTGATAAACTATATGCTTTTCAGTATCCAGTTCAACCGTTGTCTTTTCAAAGAAAAAACCGCACATCAGGACATTCAGCCCTAAAGAAAACAAAATGATATTCCTAAAAATCCTATGCTTTTTAATTTCCTTCATCATATTCAAATCCCATCGAATTGCTCAATCCCGTCAAAATACCATTAACTTCCTTATAAATATGCGCCTCGGCATAATCATCAAAAAGCCGTACCTTTTCTCTCCCGCTGTAGTTAGTCTTTATCTTTTTTTCCAATTCTCCCTTGCCGGTTTCCTCACCATCGACAAAAATCCTTTCCCCATTGATCCTTACCTTTATTGTTTCTCCAAAGGAATTGTTTTTACTCACAGAACTATTATCTTCTGTTTCCGTATTGCTTTCGTCTGCCGCCTGAGGATTATCCTCTATTCCCCAATTTGCAGCATCTATCGCCTTATCTAAATCCAGGAGATCCTTCTTTAAGAGGTCAACTGATTTCTTTCCCCATCCTATAGCGGACAGAGAAAAAACGAGCAGAAAAAATATAACAGCCGTCTTTTTATATTTAATCCATTTCATATTCAAACCCACTCTCGCTTAACAGATTCATGATTTCCTTATAGGTTGCAGCTGCCGCATAACCGTCAACAAGATAAAATGTATTGCTGTTATCAAGCTCAGAAAGATATTTTCTGAAATCCTCTGTATTTCCGATTCGCTGTTCCCTGTAATACACCTCGGTTCCCCTGACGACTATATAATTTGGATACGTTCTCCCCTTTGCTGTTACATAATCACCGTTTTCATTTATCCCTTTTGCAAGTTCACTGTCCGAATCTGTCAATTCGTTCTCTTCTTCAACAGTTAAGAGCATTCCAAAGCCCCGGGCTCCGTACTTCATATAAAAGCCGGTAAAAAACAAAGCGCAGCCGACAAGAAACAAAACCGCCAGTCCTATCCAGTATCTTTTTATGCGGCTCCGTAAAAATGCCTGTCCGGAAGGTGTATTATACTGAACATAATCATCTTTTCTTTTTATTACAACCTGATAATCTTCATAAAGCGGCTGGAAAAGTATCGCCAGAACTCCCAATATAGAAAAAAGAATCATCAGACCGCCGAGAACCATTAATAGAATTGATACCATAGCTTAATCCTTCTGCTTGACATTGCTATATGCAGCACATAAATCGTTAAAAATATTTTTTATAGCCTTTTCATCCCTGTAGAGAATCTTCTCATCATTCTCGTTAAGAGAAAGCACTATAGTCCTTGATGAATTTTCAGCGGCATAGCCCTGTATGAAGCTGCGAAGCTCCGTATAACCTTCGACCTCTGTTCCCTTAAGGTCTGAAATCTCCGGTATTGTAATTTCCTTGTCGGAGCAAAGCAGATTGATATGTCTCGTTGTCAGATTTGCCTCGTAATGTGAATTTATTGAAATAAAAATTATATAATCCGATATATTTCCTAATGAATCCGCCTGATCCTCGTACATCCTCTTTGCTGCCTCGGCACTCTCCTGTGCTTCATTTGCCTCCAATACAGCCTGGTCGTTGTTCTGCTTGGTATTCTGTAACTGGCATACTACTACAAGCAGCACGATAAAGACGACATCCAGAAGAGATGTCAGATCGATCAGTACGTTTCTTTTTGCATCATTGCGTTTTCTCATTTCACTATCCTCTCAAAAAGAATACCTATTCTGATATATTTCCAAGCCTGATAGCATTATCAACCTTCTTCTCATAGTCATCCAGTATGATCTCCGTCTCGTTGATAATCCTTACCGAAAGTAAGGCATCAATGATCTTCAGTATGATGGAAACTATAAGTCCCCAGAAGGTTGAACCCAAAGCCAGATGCAGTGAATTAAATACCTGATTAAGATCCTGACTGCTGAGCTGTAAAATGATTCCGGCTACCGTTCCTAAAATTCCCAGGAGCGGGAAAATGGGAATCAGTTGTGCAAAAGCCTCATGCCACGAGCAGGTCCTGTTAAAAGCAGTCTGCAATTCCCTGATAGTATCCGGAGTCACCTTCTCTTCAGCCGACAGATCTTCAACCTCATGTGTTTTTTTGTTGAAGACAGTCTTCGTATTTTTCCAGTTCATTACGTTCTTTATCTGTTTATAGTGATTGTTCAGTGCCATCCAGTTTCCGACAATAAAAAAAATCAAAGCCAATCCCATTACAACAATTATAAAATTCATACATCCGGATAAAAAACTATAGATTGAATCCATGTTAAATCTCCTCTATAAAACATAGTTTTATTTCTGACAAAATGACGTCGGATGTCCGTTTTTGCAACGCCGTTGCTCAAATCATTCGATTTGGCAGCCGACGGCAAAAAAGGCTCCTTAATAAAAGTAAATTTATAAATTGACAAAGCCGGTCTTATGCTTTTCCTATTGAGCCAAATAATCTCATCTTCTCTTCCACAACCTTCTTCATTTCTTCCGTTTCGTAGGGCATGAGCTCCATCATTGTCCTTGCGCCGGCCTCTAAGCCACGCTCGATTCCTCTTTTGCCTGCCTTGTCTATATCAGTGAATATATTAATTTTACTGATACCCAGCTTTACTGCTGTCTCAAAATCGCTGTCGGAAAGTCCTGAGCCTCCATGAAGCACCAGCGGTATTCCTGTTCTTTTTGAGATCAGATCGATCCTGTCAAAATCAAGCTTAGGCGGAAATGCATAATCTCCATGCGCATTGCCGACTGCCACTGCCAGCGCATCTATACCGGTTCTTTTGACAAAATCAACCGCCATCTCCGGATCTGTGTAATAGTCGCTTGGATTCTCAAGTTTTCCGCTTCCGGCATTATCACCTACATGCCCCAGCTCTCCTTCGACCGTCACATTCATGCCATGACAGATCCTTACCATCTCCTCAACTTTTTTAAGGTTCTCTTCATAACCAAGCGTGGAACAGTCATACATTATTGAAGTAAATCCCAGCCGCAGAGCTTCCATACATCTTTCAAAGGTAAGCCCATGGTCATAGTGAACTGCCACAGGAACGGAAGCTTCCCTTGCCATAGGTATAAGATAATCTGCAACATGTTTAAGCTCCATTGCAGGAAGCAGGACTTCAGCAGTTCCAACTATGACCGGAGCTTTAAGTTCTTCCGCTGTCCCGATAATAGCCTTTGCCATCTCCATATTTACCGCATTGAAAAAACTTACTCCATACTTTTCCTTTTTTGCCTTTTCAAGCATTTCTTTCATGTTTACGAGCATAGTTTTCACTCTCCTTTTCCGGAAATCTCATTTTTTTCCCAGCCTTCTGCAATTTTCTTTTTTAGCTCCGATAAAGGTTTGAGCCCTGAAAGTGCATCATACGAAGCAACACAGCAGGCACCCTCAGCCGCAGCCATTCTTACAGCTTCCTCAGGAGTTTCCCCGTTAATTACTGAGGTCAGATACGCGGCAATACTGGTGTCTCCTGCCCCTGTTCCCGATAAAACCTCCTCAGCCTTATAGGATTTCTCAAATCCCTCACGTTCAGCCCATCTGTCAGTATCAAGAGCAAGTCCTGAGGATATCTCACCTATGACCTCCTTCGAACCTGTCCTGTAATACAATCCCGGTGCGCCGCATTTCAGCAGCAAAACCTTGCAGCCCAGATTCATGCATTTATCCGCAAGAGGTCTTACATCCTTTTCTAAATCAAGTATTTCAGTTACGTCCCTGTCTCCTGCACGTTTCTGCCATTCGTTAAATCTGTCTCTGTCTATCATGAAACACAATTCTTCTATACTCGGCAGAAAAAAATCCACATAGGGCATAACTTTAGAGATGATTTTTTCCCAGTTTGCCTTTCCTGCTTCCGACTCGGCATCTACCGCAACAAGGTCAAGCGACGTGGCACAGCCAAACGTCTTTGCCCTCTTAAACAAAGATAGCAGCTGCTTTCCATCCTCTTCATACATTCTCTTCATCAAAGGAGGATAGCCAAAGTGAAGGAGACTCGCCTCTTTTAAGGCTTCATCGGAAATGTCATTGGCTTCGTAGCTATTGTTGGTTCCGGGACAGTGCAAAAACATTCTGTCTATACCCGGAATCGCAAGCACCACAGAATACGAGGAAGCCTCATTTTCGCTCTTTATCATATCTTTGTCCGCATCGTATCTTTTCAGGATGCTGCAGATCATTTCCCCAAATTCGTCCTTTCCGACCTTTCCCATGAGCCTTACATCAGCTCCCAGAATCTTCATGGCAAGTCCGGTATTTGCCACTGCACCGCCTGTAGAAACGGATGCCGAATTTGTTTCTACCAGCTTGCCCGGCATCAGGACATCAGAGACTTTTTTTCTTTTAAGTTCAGGAAAAACCGGCGTAATATCCAGACAGATATGCCCTGCTACGATAACCTTCTTACCCATTTTCGCCCCCGAAATACTTTTTTATTTCATTATAGCACCCTGTCAGTCTTAAATAAAGCTGATACAATGGATTTCAGGGAGTACACATTCCAACTTATGCCTTCATCTTCACCCTGAAATCTTTTTCGGCTTCCCTCCGGGCATCCTTCTTTGCAATGGTATCTCTCTTGTCATAGAGCTTCTTACCTTTTCCGAGCCCGATTTCAAGCTTCACTCTGCCATTCTTGAAATAAACCGACAGAGGCAGGATTGTGTAACCCTTTACCTTAAGCTTCTGGTCGAACTTCAATATCTCATTTTTATGTGCCAGAAGGCGCTTTGTCCTGAGCGGGTCCTTATTAAAGATATTTCCCTTTTCGTAAGGCGTGATATTCATTCCGTCTATGACAAGCTCACCCCTGACCACAGAAACATAGGCCTCTTTAATGCTTACCTTTCCCATACGGATTGACTTTACCTCTGTTCCGGCAAGCTCAATCCCGACCTCAAGCTTATCTTCAATAAAATAATCATAAAAAGCCTTTTTATTATTGGCTACAATTTTTCTTCCGTCATCATTTTTATTCGCCATCTTCTTTTTCCTCTTTTTCTTCAGCAAGAACAAGGTCTATCTCTTTCAGTTCCTTGTCAACATAAACTACCTGTACGTTCAGGCGCTGCCCCAGCTTAAAGCTCTTACTGCTGTGAGTAGCATTTACGCTCATGCTTTTTTCATCATAAATATAATAGTCTCCCTCAATATCGGCAAGACGTATCATTCCTTCGACCGTATTATCGAGCTCTACAAATATTCCATAGTTCGTGAGTCCGGAAATTACTCCGCTGTAGACCTCTCCCACATGGTCAAGCATATATTCGGCTTTTTTAAGCTTAACACTCTCACGCTCTGCTTCATCCGCGTGCCTTTCCATTTCGCTTGAATGCTTCGCTATCTCCGGCAGTATTTTTTCATAGTGGGAATACTTCCTGTCATTAAGCCTGCCACGAAGCTGGTCTTTGATTATCCTGTGTATCTGTAAATCAGGATAACGTCTGATTGGCGAGGTGAAGTGACAGTAATAATTCGTCGCAAGCCCGAAATGACCTGCCGGTTCCGTTGTATATTTAGCCTGCCTCATGGAACGCAGCGCAAGTCTCGTTATCAGTGCCGCTTCCGGCTTTCCGTCAACCTCCTTCAAAAGCTTCTGAATCTCCTTCGGATGAACTCCTTCTTTTGACACCTTGAAATGATAGCCCATATTTATGACAAAACGTCTTAAGGACTCTATTTTCTCCATATCTGGGCTTTCGTGTGTCCTGTAAACAAAAGGGAGCTCCTCATAAAAGCAGGTCTCCGCTACCGTTTCATTTGCAGCGAGCATGAAATCCTCTATAAGCATTGCCGACTCTGTTCTCTTGTATTCAATAACATCAACCGCTTTTAGATTCTCATCAAGGATAACCTTTGATTCGGCAAAGTCAAAATCAATTCCACCCCTTTTGCGTCTTTTTTCTCTTAAAATATGCGAAAGCTCACGCATTTCAAAAAACATCGGTATGAGATCCGCACATTCCTCCTTCAGCTCCTCCGATGCCGTATCATCAAAGAAAGACTGCACCTCATTATACGACATCCGCCTGTTGGTCTTAATTACCGACTCGCATATATCCGAGGATACGATCTTTCCCTTCGGATTTACTGTCATAATGCAGCTAAGCGTCAGACGCTCCTCCTTAGGATTCAGTGAGCATATCCCATTCGAAAGCTCTTTTGGAAGCATAGGGATTACCCTGTCAGGCAGATATACACTCGTAGCCCTTTTTACAGCCTCTTTATCGAGGGCAGAGCTTTCCTGTACATAATTCGTAACGTCCGCGATATGAACTCCAAGTATGTAATTTTCCCCCTCGCGATAGAGGCTTACCGGATCATCTAAATCCCTCGCGTCTTCGCCATCTATGGTAACCATCATAAGTTCGCGCAAATCACGCCTGCCCGCC
>CAJOPI010000289.1 GCA_905236275.1 uncultured Lachnospiraceae bacterium
CGTAGCAAGCTCCATGAAGAGCTTTCTTGTCTTTTTAACGTCTGTAAAAAAAGTATCTAAATTCTTTGACGGGATACCTATCACCCTTTTGTGAAACATTGGGTCTATGTAATCAGGTCCGCACTTAAAAGCTGATACCTTAAGCTGTTCCCTTATAAGGGATTTAAGGACAAGACAGGTTATCAGTGTTTTGCCCGATCCGCTTCTCGGAGCAGCTATCATCACTCTTGGAAAATGCATTTTTACCCCCACATGTATTTATATTCTGAAGGAGACTATAAAAACCGGATTCTGAGCCTTCAGAATGCGATGTTCTCCGGTCTTTACCGAGCGTGCCAGCTGTAGCTCAACAATTTCCTCGTCTTCGTGAGGACAATTTTTCAACAGGGCACTAATCTCTCCTATAGTATCAATCGTAACACAATTCAGCACTATTTGTATGTGTTTTTCAAAGTGCAAAAGAGATTTAATAATTTCTTTAATTTTTCCGCCGCTTCCTCCTATAAATACGGCATCAGGGGCTTCTATCCCCTCAAAGCTCTCCGGAGCCTCTCCCCTTATGAGCTTTATATTTCCGCAGCCGGCTTTAAGCGCATTTTCCTCAGTAAGCTCAGCCGCAGCAGCATTTCTCTCAAAGGCATAGACCTTTATCCCTGAGCTCAGGCGTGCCGCTTCAACGCTTATGGAGCCTGTTCCCGAACCCACGTCCCAGAGAACCGAGTCAGCTTTAAGCTTCAGCCTGCAGATGGAAATCATTCTTACCTCTGCCTTCGTCATGGGAACCTCACGTCTAACAAAGGCTTCATCTTTAAGCCCCGGAGTGATTATCCTGCGGTTCCTTTCGCCCCTGTTTTCTATAAAGCAGCAGCAGATTCCCTCTTCATCTATTCCGCCCGCTTCCGAGACCTCGAAAGAAAGAACTTTCTCCTTGTCTGTTCCGAGCCTTATTCCTGCCGTAATTTTTGTAAAATAAAGTCCTGCCGAAAGAAGCTCTTCCGAAATCCGCCGAAGCTCCGAAGCATCATTCAGCAAAAGAAAGGTCTTTTCGTACTCCTTTACCGCAGAAACGATATACGCCTCCCGTCCATGTGCGCTCAGTATATGTGCATCCTGCCAGCTGATTCCGCTAAGGGCTGAAAGCATGGAAAGGCTTGACACGCCGCTTAAAAGCTTAAAAGCCATTCCTCTTTTTTCAAGCTCTTCCGCGACAGAAGCGGCACCGCTGTAAAAGCCGGTATCCCCCGAGAAAAGGACCGCTATCGTATATCTGCCTCCCCTTTCTCTCTTAGCCTCCCTTATCTCCTCTATTTTTTCCGCTATTTTCAAAGGGGCATATTCTATAAGTTTATATTCCGCCCTTCTTTCGGGCATTATCCTCGAAGATGTCGCGATAAGGGCATCAGCAGTGTCTATGAGCTTAGAGACCGCAATCGTTAAGGACTGCTCATCTCCCATTCCGACACCCGCGAGCACTATTTTTATCTCAGTCTTTTTTCCTGCTATACGGCTGAAAATCTCATCCTGCGAAAGCAGCCCGTCCTGCTCCGGTCTTTTTATCACGCAGGTTCTTATCCCAAGCTCTCCTGCAGCAGAAAGCTTTTCTTCGAAGCCTCCGCTCCTTCCGCTCTCCTTTGTAACAAGATATTTTATGTCGAATTCTTTGAAAAGACTTCTGTTGAGTTCCTTTGAAAAAACGCCCTGCATGGCTATAATATGCGGATTTTCAAGTCCACACCGCTTTGCTTTTTCTATGGATTCCACCGCCGGCAAAAGCCTGAGATACAGCCTTTTTAGATCGATTTTATCCGTAAATATTTCCGCTTCCTTTGCTCCTGTGGCAAGAAAGATATTTCCGTCGGTCATGGAAAGGTATTCCGCACATTCATCAAAGTCCTTAAAATAGCTGACCTCAGAGCCTGTCTCTTCTGCTGCGCCGACTCTTTCAAGCTTCATAAGAGTAACATTGGTTTCATCCGTCGCCCATTTAATATTTTGACTGACCTCTTCCGCAAAAGGATGTGTTCCGTCGATTACAAGTTCAAAGGAATTATCACTGATGAAGCTCTTGATCTCATCCCTCTCCATCCTTCCCGATTTTATTTTGGGAAAAGCCGCGTCTGCGTCAAGTCCTTTAACTTTTTCAAGCAAAGCCTCTGCTCCGCTTTCACCGGCTACTGACACTACCGTTTCTATTCCGCTTTTTGCAAGCCTCAGCACAAGTTCATCTGCTTCTGAATTTCCCGAAAATATGAGAATTTTTTTCATCTTTCCTTATTCCCGTAGCCTCTTTTTGTCAGCATAACTCCGTTTTTCATTATGGTTTCGGAGGAGCCTATAAATACCGTAGTAAACATGCTCAACTTTGCTTCCTTAAGCTCTTTAAGGCTTAAGTATTCCTTCCTTTCGCCTCTCCTTCCGATATTTTCAACCCAGCCGCAGACCCTCTCCTCTTCCATGTATTCGAGGAAAATATCGCAGGCCTTCCGCAGATTGTCCGGTCTTTTTCTGCTCATGGGATTGTAGAGGACTATGGTAAAATCCCCCTCTGCGGCTTTTCGTAAACGTTTTTTTATTGTCTCCCCGGGAGTTAAAATATCGCTTAAGGATATGACTGCGAAATCATTCGAAAGAGGAGCCCCCAGAAGCGCAGCTCCCGATATTGCCGCCGTAAGCCCCGGCAGTACGACTATCTCCGTTTCGGGATATTCATCACTCATCTCATAGATAAGGGATGCCATTCCGTAAATTCCCGCGTCACCGCTCGATACCATTGCAACCTTTTTCCCCTTTGAGGCTTCCTCGAAGCAAAGCCTGCACCTCTCTGTCTCCATACCCATCGCTGTTTCGATATATTTTTTTTCCGGAAAATCCTTCTTAAGAAGTGCCGTATAGACAGGATATCCCACTATGCTGTCCGCCTCTTCCAGTGCGGCTTTTGCATCAAGGGTCAGGGCTGAAATCCTGCCCGGTCCCGTACCTACCACGAAAATAATATTATCCATCAGAAATCAATACTCCATTTAGACATTGCAAATGCAACCGTTACCCCATTCCATGTTTTTTTCTTGCAGATAAGGCTGGCACCCTTTCCTGCCGCCGCCATACAGGAACGCTCACAGACATTGTCGATACCTACTGTTTTGGCGACAAAAGCCGAAGCCGTGAAATTTCCCTTTAATTTTTTTAGAATCTCCGCAGAAAAGGTCTGGAATGAATAATCCCTCTCTCTTGCGAAATCCCTGAGTCCCTTCTCATCCGCCTTTATATCTATCGTTGCTATGCCCTTTATGGCTCTTCTCTCGATATCAAGCTCCTTTAAGGTCTTTTCGAAAAGCTCCTCTATTTCTTCACTTGATTTATCCCTTACACAGCCGATTCCCGCGTAAACCGCCTTCGGAATAAGCTTTACAAGATACTTATCCTTTGCATTATCCTTGTAAGGCGAGATTATAATGTCCGCATCACCCTTCTTTACGCCTTTGAGACCTTCCGGAAGCTCCTGTCCGAGCTTTCCACCATCCATCCTGACAGTGATATTATCACCGCTCAGAAGCTTTGCGGAAACCCTCTTTATCCCCTCCTTTGAGGATATTGCCAGATTGTTTTTTCTTGCAAAAACGTCTGCCGCGAATAGCCCGTTAATGTCGGTTGCAGTGGTGATTATCGTTTCCGCAGCTATATGTCCTGCTATCTCTGCCGCAAGCTCTCCTGCCCCGCCGTAATGGGCTGACAGTATCGGAATGACGTACCTGCCCGCCTCATCCATGACGACAACCGGCGAATCAGCGAATTTATCCCTTATCGAGGGAGCTATCGAGCGCACCGCTATTCCGCAGGCACCTATAAATACAAGGGCTTTTTTTGCCCTGAAACGTTCAGCCGCCCATTCCGTCACAGGCTCGCTGACATAGTTTACCGGCAGCTCATATTCTCCTCTTTCCCCCC
>CAJOPI010000290.1 GCA_905236275.1 uncultured Lachnospiraceae bacterium
CTTTGCCGGATTGGTGATAGGTCCCAAAATATTGAAAACCGTCCGCACGCCAAGCTCTTTTCTGATAGCACCCACATATTTCATGGAAGTATGGTATTTCTGTGCAAAAAGGAAGCAGATACCCGGGTCTGCAAGGAGCTTTTTGCAGAGTTCCGGCGACTGGTCGATATTTACGCCCAATGCTTCAAGGCAGTCAGCAGTTCCCGATTTCGAGGAAGCCGCGCGGTTTCCATGCTTTGCAACCTTTATCCCCGCTGCCGCTATTACAAATGCGGAGGTCGTCGAAATATTGAAGCTGTTTGCGTGGTCTCCGCCGGTTCCGACGATTTCAAGAACATCCATGCCATGGTCAAGGCTCACCGCCTTTTCCCTCATTGCAGCCGCGCAGCCGGAAATCTCGTCTACGGTCTCCGCCTTCGCGCTCTTGGTCGAAAGTGCCGCAAGAAAAGCCGCATTCTGCGTCTGGCTCGTCTCCCCGCTCATGATTTCGCTCATCACCTGATAAGCTTCATCATAGGTCAGATCTTCCTTGTTCACGATTTTCATAATAGCTTCTTTAATCATTCCTTTTGCCTCCTTTGCTAAACGTAAAAACCCCCGACAGAGCCCAATAAAGACCCTGTCGGGGGCGAATAATCAGAATTATCCGCGGTGCCACCCCGCTTATGTGAACAGTTCACACATCTTTTCAGAGATACCATCATATCTCCTGCCCTTAACGCGAGCATCACGTCGCAGAATACTCGGCATGTCTGCCTTTGACTGCGCCCTCAGCGGTCCATTTGATGAAGTATCCTTCGCTCCCTTCTCAGCTCGTGGGAACTCTCTGTAAATTTCGTGTCATCACCTTTATCTCCGCCTCAACGGTTTGTCTTTTTTAATTGTCAACTATCTTATCACGCTTACTTTCACAAGTCAACCCTTTAACGCGATAAAGACAAGATATTTTTTTCATTTGTGTTACAAGTCAGTTGTCAGCCAATCTGCCAACTGAATTGTAACATACTTCGGAACTGTTTTCATTGAAAAGATTTTTTGTGTTTATCATAAAAAGGTGTATAATAAACTATTAAAACTATTTCAAGTAAGAGGTAATACAGGATATGGATAAATTCGACTTAAACAATAAAATACACGTACATTTCATCGGTATCGGCGGGATTTCCATGAGCGGACTGGCGGAGCTGCTGCTGTCAAGGGGCTTTGAGGTCAGCGGTTCCGACGGCAGCGAAAGTGAAACTGTTGCGAAGCTTAGGAGTCTCGGGGCTAAAGTGAATATACCGCAGTCGGCTGATAATATCAGCGAAGGAACAGGGCTTGTCGTTTATACAGCGGCGATACATGAGGACAATCCGGAGCTGATGGCGGCGAGAAGATCAGGCATAGAGACGGTCAGCCGCGCAGATTTCCTCGGTGCCATAATGCAGAACTACGACTTTCCCATTTCCATTGCGGGCACACATGGCAAAACCACAACAACTTCAATGATTTCCGAGATTCTCCTGCACAGTGATAAGAATCCCACGATATCAGTAGGCGGCATGCTCCCCTCAATCGGCGGCAATTTCCGCGTGGGCGGCGATAAATTCTTCGTGACCGAAGCCTGCGAATATACGAACAGCTTTCTTTCGTTTTTCCAGAAAATCGCTGTCGTGCTCAATGTTGACGCAGACCACCTTGACTTCTTCAAGGATTTGGATGATATACGCTCATCCTTCCATAAATTTGCGGCATCCGTTCCCGAAGACGGCTTCCTTGTAATAAACGGCGACATCAAAAAACTCGAAGAGCTTACCAAAGACCTCAAATGCAGAGTCATAACCTACGGTCATAAGGAGACCTCCGAGTATTATCCGAGCGACATCCGCTTCGACGGCTTCGCCCACGCTTCCTATACGCTGAATAAGGGCGATGAGGAAATCGGAAAGATCGAGCTTTCCGTTCCCGGCAAGCACAATATTTATAACTCGATGGCAGCCTATATCACCTGCAGTCTCTTAGGGCTCTCCCATGAGGAAATCGCCCCTTCGCTCGGTAAATATCATGGAACTGACCGCCGTTTCCAGAAAAAAGGCGAATTTAACGGTGTAACCGTAATTGATGACTACGCACACCACCCGACGGAGATAAAGGCAACGATCGACGCGGCAAGGCACTGCCCTCACCGCACGATATGGATAGTCTTCCAGCCCCATACCTATTCGCGCACGAAGACACTCTTCAACGAATTTGCAGAAGCCCTTACCGGACCGGAGAGGCTTATCCTTGCAGACATTTATGCTGCAAGGGAAACGGACAATCTCGGAGTAAGCTCTGCGATGCTCGCGGCAGAAATCCGCAAACGCGGCGGAGATGCCTACCATTTCAACTCATTTACTGAAATCGAAAAATTTTTACAGCAAAATTGTATCAACGGTGACCTGTTGATAACCATGGGTGCCGGAGATGTATATAAAATCGGTGAAGACTTGATTCAGAAATAACTTATCCACATTATCCACATTTTGATGTGAAAAACTTTTCACATCGGGGTGTGGATTTTTCACTCTTGAAAATCAACTTCCGGAGATAGTTATCCACATTATCCACATTATCCACAAAAATCCGAAAGTGCCCAATTCATGCGGTTTTGCAGACTTTTGAACATTGTAATTTGTGGAAATCCTGTGCTATAATCTCTTAGGATAAAAATATCCTTTAATTAATTTTGTCTTTACAGGAGATTACTGACGTGAATAACATTGCACTCTATGAAAAAAGAAACAGTTCCACAACTGCGGTATCCAACCTATTTATCGATACATACTTAAAAGATGCCAACGAAGCCCAGATAAAGGTATACCTCTATCTTCTCAGGAATGCTTCCGGAAACGCGCCCGTTTCTGTTGCAGATATGGCTGACCTCTTTAATTTCACAGAGCGTGATATAATCCGTTCCCTCGAATATTGGGGAAAGACGAGCCTTCTGGATTTAGACTATGATGACAGTCATTCGATAAAGGGTATATGCTTAAATTCAGCCCCCGAAAAGATTTCTCAGGAGAAAAGCTCTCCTTTGAATCCGTTGAAAGCGAAAGCTTTCGAAGCGAGGGAGACAGTCGGTCCTCAGATTCCCGAAAAAGCTGTAAACCAGCCCGCACCCGTACTTCAATCCGGAGGTGACAACGAGCAGGACGTTACAAGGCATTTTTACACAAGAGCCCAGATAGAGGAATTCAGGAACAGAACCGACGTAAGTGAGCTTACCTTCATGGCAGAGCGTTATTTTAAGCGTCCCATCAATAATTCCGACATCAATTCGCTCCTATATATATATGACAACCTGCATTTTCCGGTAACGCTCATCAGCTATCTCGTTGATTACTGCGTAAACCGCGGTCATGTCAGCATACATTATATAGAAAAGACTGCCATTGCATGGCATGAGCAGGGCATCCGCGATGTCGAGGCTGCCAAAGCCTACAGCGACAGCTCGAACAAGGATTACTACACCGTACTCAAAGCCTTCGGACTCTCCGGCAGAAATCCTGTTAAGGCGGAAATAGACTATATCCGCCGCTGGCAGAATGAGTTCGGATTCGACATGAATATAATCATCGAAGCCGTAAACCGGACCATGCAGAATATCTCGCGCCCCAGCTTCAAATATGCCGACAAGATACTTTCCGAATGGAAGCGCAGAAGCGTAAAGGGTATGCCTGATATAGAACGTCTCGATCAGGAGCACAGCTTTGAACGAGGCAAAAAGGCAGGCACGCCGCAGCCTTTTGTACAGCAGGATAAATTCCACAATTTCGTTGAACGCACTTACGATTATGACGAGCTTGAAAGGAAGCTCAGAAAAAACTAAGGTCAGGATAAACAATGTCAGTCACAGAAAGTCAGTTCAAGAGTCTTCTTGATGAATATGAAAAAATACGTTCAAAAAACCTCTCGGAAGCAAGGGCACGAAAGGCAGAGCTTTATGCCAGGATTCCCCCTTTGAAGGAAATCGACGATAAAATCGCGGATATGTCCCTTAATGCTGCCAGAAGATACATTGACGGCTCCGACAACGCCTTCGATTTCCTCAGCTCCGATATCGAGATCCTTTCCCAAAAGAAGAAGGAGCTTCTGCGCGATTACGGTTTCAGCGAGGATTATGCAGCGGTCCGTTACAATTGCAGTGATTGTCAGGATACCGGTTATATCGACGGAAAACGCTGTCACTGTCTTACCCAGCGTCTCGTAAACAGACTTTATGCAAAATCAAATATAATGGAACGGGTTAAGACGGATAATTTTCAAAATTTTGACATGAGCGTATACACGCCTGAGAAAAGGGAATCCATGCATTCCGTATACAATGCCGCCATAAATTTCATCGAAACGTTTGCAAACAGCTATCACAATATGTTATTCTTAGGTAGCGTTGGCAGCGGCAAAACTTATATGTCGAGCTGTATTGCAGGCGAACTGATGAACAGGGGCTTTTCCGTCCTCTACTTTACCGCTTTCCAGCTCTTTGAGATGATTGGAAATTACGTCTTCGGAAGGAACCGGGACAAGGTAAATTCAGAGCTTTACGAAAGTGTCTTCGATTCGGATCTTCTTATCATAGACGATCTTGGTACGGAGGCTCACAATTCGTTTGTAAATACACAGCTTTTCTATATACTTAACGAGCGCGATATACGCAGGAATTCAACCCTGATATCCAGCAATCTTTCTTTGGGAAGTCTTCAGATGACCTATTCAGAGCGGTCTACTTCAAGGATACTCAGCGGTTATGACCTGTATAAATTCGAAAGCAAAGACATAAGACTCAGCGACAGAATTTAACGCTGCTATTATTACAGCAAACGTCATTGACGTTTGCCCATTGCGCAATAATTTATTGCATTATAAAAGGGGAAATCAGCATAGGGGTGGAGCTTTTATTTATCTGTGAAAGGCAGGATTTTTCAAATGGCATTACACGAGGGAAAACGTAAACTTGAGAGCATACCCGTAGGAAAGCTGGGTGTTGTCGCACTTTCCAGCTGTGAGGAACTAGGAAAAAAAGTTGACAAATATCTTGTTGACTGGCGTACGGAGCGCGAGAACGAGCACAAAAACACACTCGCATTTTCCGGCTACCAGCGAGACTCTTATCTTATCAACACAAGAATTTCCAGATTCGGTACCGGAGAAGCAAAAGGTACCATCCTTGAATCCATCCGCGGAATGGATCTTTATCTCCTTGTTGACGTATGTAACTATTCCAAGACCTACAAGGTCTGCGGCAAGGAAAATCATATGTCCCCCGACGATCATTATTCAGATCTTAAGCGCGTGATTGCTGCTCTCGGCGGCAAGGCACGTCGTATAAGCGTTATCATGCCTTTTCTCTATGAAGGCCGTCAGCATCGCAAGAGTTCAAGGGAATCACTTGACTGTGCCCTTGCACTTCAGGAGCTTGTTTCAATGGGCGTTGACAATATTCTTACCTTTGACGCACACGATGCCCGCGTACAGAACGCAATCCCCCTGCATGGATTTGATTCGATACAGCCTCATTATCAGTTTATGAAAGGACTTCTTTACAATGTAAAGGATCTCCAGATTGACTCTGAGCATATGATGGTAATCAGCCCCGACGAAGGCGGAATGAACCGCGCGATTTATCTTGCAAACGTTCTTGGTCTTGATATGGGAATGTTCTATAAGCGCCGCGACTACACAACCGTCGTTGACGGCAAGAATCCCATCGTCGCACACGAATTTCTCGGAAGCAACGTGGCAGGCAAGGACGTTATAGTTGTCGATGACATGATTTCTTCGGGCGAAAGTATTCTTGATGTGGCAACCGAACTCAAGGCAAGAAAGGCAAACAGGGTATTCCTCCTTTCCACCTTCGGTCTTTTCACCAATGGACTTAAGGTATTCGATGATGCCTTCGAGCGCGGCATCTTTGACAAGGTTCTCACCACAAATGCCGTTTACCAGCCTCAGGAGCTTCTCGAACGCGATTATTATATTCCCTGCGATATCAGTAAGTACATAGCTTTCATTATAGATACGCTGAACCATGATTCTTCGATCAGCGACCTTTTAAATCCTAACGGGCGTATACAGCGACTTGTCGCTCGTTATAAGAATGGATTGATATAAATGATGTTAAGGTCAAAAGTGACGTCAGGGATTGTTCGGAATTTAGTTACGTTTTAGCCTTATAATAATCTCTGTTTTCACCGATAAAGATATTAGAGTTATAGCGAAAATGCAGAACCGGCATTACCGTAAATCAAGCGAAGTCAGCCACAGACTTAATCTGCGGCGTCACTTGCGTCGCCATTTCCATATAAGGGGTGAAAACAGAATGCAAATAAATCCGGGTAAACAAAAAGCAAATAGGCGCAAAAACTATATAGGCCTGTCCAGGCTTATACTGCTGCGGGTTATTCCGGCTTTGACAATTATTGTCTTTCTAATTTTCTTTATCATATTTAATACGATAACAAAAAGCTATACAGAGCAGATTGCCGATAAAATGAACAGCCAATGCAAAAGCATCAGCAACAAGATAGAAGTCTGGAGTAACGAGTGTCTTTCAAGCCTTCAAACCATTGCCATCCAGTATGAGAACGGCTTCTTCGTAAATGACAAAAACTACACCCAGTATATGTCAGGCTGGGGCGAGAGTCTCGTTGCCGGAAGCGAAGGCGTTTATATCGTACTAAATGACGATAAGGGCACCGTCCTTTCCCACGACGGTGTAGAATACTTACCTGAATTCCTCGAAACAGACTGGTTTAAGTTCGCAATGGGCTGCGACACTGCCGCTTTCGACAAATGCTCCTATTACGAAATGGACGTGGACTATTCCGTAACCTGCGCAAAGAATCTGAAAGACGAAAACGGAAAAATTGTCGGTATCGCTGCTTCGGATCTGTATTTTACAGGTATACGTGACACCATCGACGAAGAAAGCAAAAAGCTGAATGCCGACTATCTCCTCGTCGATAAAAAGAGCGGGATTGTCCTCGCTGCAACCGACGGCAATTATACCGGAATAACCAAAGAGCAAACCACAGATAAATTCCTTGTGAACCTCCTTGAAAACGTTGACGAGTCCACAAGTCACAAAACAATAGACACCATAAAAGGCAAATACGTAATAACCGTAAACGAAATAAGCGGCACAGAATGGTTCCTTATGATCTATGAAGACTACGCTACCGCTTATGGAGCACTCTCAAATGTTTTAATGATGCTTATCATTGCCGCACTGGTCATCTTCCTCTCCATCGTTATCGCTGTCAGTCAGACCGTAAGCAGTCTAATGAAGGGTCTTAAAAAAGCCTCCCTCGATATCGATGAAATGTCACGCGGTAATCTTACTGTAGAATTTGATACGAAGCACAAAGGAGCCGATAACGAGATTACGGATATAAATAAGAATCTGAGCGATTATATCCTTCAAATGAATGATATAATTTCCGGAGTCGGTGTTACCTCCGAAACTCTTCGTGCAAACTCCATAGAGTTTGAAAGCATGGCAAATAACATGAATGAGTCAACGCTCGCAGAGCTGAGTTCCCTCGATGCCCTTTCGGATGAAATGAGTCAGATTAATGAATCGATACAGAACCTTTCCTCTGATTCAAGGAATCTTTCACAGATAGCCGAAGAAACGACAGCAGCAAGCAGCGAGGCAAGGGAACACATGGAAACGGTCAGGGATGACTCGGAATCAACCGCCGGAAATCTGCACAAGGTCACCGAAAGGATGCATATAGCGCAGAAGTCAATCGACGAGCTTGTTACGCATGTTACGACGGTTGAAAATTCTGCTGAAGAGATTTCATCCATTACCGCAGTCATCAAGTCTATTGCTGCCCAGACGAATCTTCTCTCCCTCAATGCTTCCATCGAGGCTGCAAGGGCAGGTGAGGCAGGAAAAGGCTTTGCGGTAGTTGCGGAAGAAATAAAACAGCTTGCCGATACCAGCAATGAAAATGCGGGAATGATAGAAAAGCTTATCAGCAATATTTCCGACCTTATGACAAAAACCGCTGATGCTTCCAGAAAGAGTGCCGAGGATATAACCAACGGAGTAAATATTCTCGAAAAGATAGTTGCCGCTTACGGACATACCGTCGAAGAAGTGAAAGCCACAAGCGAACAGATCAATAATATGCTTGCAAATGCAAAAGAATTAGATGAGATTTCTGCAAGAATGGCAGATGCCGCCTACATGCAGGCGGAAGGCTCCAAGATGATAATTATGAGCACCTCGGAGATAGAGAAGCTTGTAGAAGCCGCCCAGACTCAGGGGGCTACGCTTAAAGAAGGTGCCGAAACCATCAAGACCATAGCCGAAGAACTCCGGCAGCAGGTCGGATTCTTCAAAGTCACGTAACAATTACAAATAGCCACGTTGCAGATAATGAAAGATGCGTCTGGGTGCAAGCCGCTTTCAGCGGCTTGCACCCAGCGCAATGGGCAAACGTCAATGACGTTTGCTATAATTATCTACAACGTGACTTCATAAAAAGCGATTTCATTGATTTCCCGGTTGGTGGAGACGAGTTTGACCTTGCCGTCTTCATCGAAGGGGAAGACATTTGCAGAACCGCAGTCCTTGTCAAGAACATTGGTCTTATATTCCCCATTTTCATAATAGAATTCTATAAGGTCGCGGCTTTCGCCCTTTCGGTGTCCGATGATTGCCACATTCTTTCCATAGATATTCCTTGCCCAGATAGAATGAGCCATTTCCGTCTTGAAGGGACAGTCCCAAACCTTCTCGTATTTACCGTCCTTCAGCTTGTAAACCGATACCTGATCACCATGGAAAGGAGTAATCGTGATCATTTCCTCATCACCGTCATTGTCAAAATCGCAAAGTGCCATATCACTTGCCGGATCAGTGGTCAGTTGCTCGCATTTCCATTCGCCGCCCTTGCTGTCGGGAGGTGTGCAGCGGAATACTCCATACTCGGTTCCCACAAGGCTGTAATCGCCTTCAGGCGTGTTGATCGTAAAGTAACCATGATTCTTCAGAAGACCGTCTTTTAAGACTGTCATTTCAACCTGGTGATTTTCGTTATAGCTTTCGATATCGTCAGGAAGTTCACCCACATAAACCTTTCCCGGGCTGCTCCAGTCATCCTTTTCCTTATGACCGGATTTCAGGGTGCAGGCGATAAGGTAATATACTCCGCCTCTTGAAACGATTGAAAAACGGTGCGTAAAGGGAAGCTCCTTTATAGTCTGTACCTGCCATTTTCCATCCACAGGACGTGCAAGGACGATCTTTGCCTCAGCCGAATCATTGGGCGAATAAAATTTATGGGTTGCAAGGAACCAGCCGTCGTGTCCGGGAACCTGTACCATTGACATGGTTCCGCCGGGCTCTTCCCAGATTACCTCCTCCTCCTTGCCGTTAGTGTCGAAAAGTATACATTTATTAACCTTTTCAGCAGCAACAAGGATGTGTTTTTTTCCTTTATATTCAAGTGGTGCAATGGAATAGCACCTGTCAAGCTCATAAGAAGCTATTTTATTTAATTTCATTTCTTTAACTCCTAAATTATTGTCTTATCAGCCAACTCAACATTTATCCCTCTTACACGCATTGCTTCTACCTGTGCGGGATCTGCCTGTGAATCAGTGATGACATTATGGATATTGTCAAGTTCGCAGCTCACGAAGCTCGAATTATTGCCGATTTTCGTATGGTCTGCGATAATGTAGCTTTCACCGATGGTTCGCGTCATCATTGCGCGGTTCAGAACGACCTCATTCAGAATTTCCGTCGTCATGCCGTTTTCAACCGACAGGCCTGAACAACCGATAAAGGACTTCTTGGCGGTAACCTTGTTGATATTGTTGTAGGCAAATTCCCCGACCAGAGTTCCTTTCAGGTTATAAAGTTCGCCGCCTGTAAGCATTACCGTAACGGTGTGCGATTTAGGAATTGCGATCGCATTGGCATTATTCGTGATAACGGTGACATCCCTTGCCTTTATGTATTCCAGCATTCGAAGAACGGTGCCGCTCGTATTCACAAATACCGTATCGCCATCCGAAACCAGCGAAGCCGCGTACTGGGCGAGAGCCTTCCGGCAGAGTGCTATCTCATCCTTTTCACCCCTCTGCTCCCTGTGAAAGCGTGCACCCCCGTAATAACGCTCAATGAGTCCTGAATCTTCAAGATACTGCAGGTCTCTTCTAATGGTGATTTCCGAAACCTTCAGGTGTGAAGCGACCTCAGGAACGCGCACATCGCCTGTCTTGTGAAGTATTTCCAATATTCTTTTTCTTCGGGTATCTACAATTTCACCGCTTCTTTTCATAGTCTGTCACGAGGTCCTTATTAAAAGTATCGGCCGAAGAAAAGCTATTTCTCCGGCCTTATTATGATGCGTCTCACGCAAAAACCAATTATTTTAAGTCTGCACCGCAGGTCTCAAGTTTTTCCGTCATCTCTTTCTGAGACATTACATTTTTAAGACCTATAACCTTAACGCCCTTTTTCTCAGCATCTGCGAACATGCTTGTGAAGTTCTGGGGGCAGAGAACAATGTCATAATTTGCAGAAGTATTCTTTCCTTCTGAAAGTGAGCAGTGATGGGTTTTTGAAACCTTGTAGCCCTGAGCTGCAATAACCTTATCAAGAGTCATGCTCATCATAAGAGACGTACCTGAACCATTTGCGCAACATGCTAAAATGCTAACCATAGTTTCTCCTTTCAAATCGAACCTACATATTTATCGGTGACAGCCGATGACGTATATAACGCCACCGGCTTTTTTCAAAGATATTTTTATTGTATACAAATATCAAAAATTAAGCAATACCTTTCTTTTCCTTATATGCTTCGTAATCTTCAACTTCAAGGAAATAATACTCCTTGTCACGTGCATACTGAATCTGAGGTATAGCGATAAGTATGATCGCAACGATAGCGATACCTGCAAATCCGAGGAACTTCATGATAACTGTGAATACAGGCCATACAACTGCCCAGTCCCACATTCCAAGATATCCGCCGTACTGTACGAGGCCAACCCATGTAGCGATCGCTGCCGAGCCGAATACCTGAAGAAGTCCGGAAAGGAACGGGAAGAGGATAGCTGCCTTGAAGCCGCCGCGGTTGTTGCAAAATACTGCGATTGTTGCATTATCGAAGAACATGGGAATGAATCCGCATACAACGATCGTCGGGCTGCCTGCAAGAACAAGGATAACCATGGCAATAATCTCACCGATAGCACCTGCAAGGAATCCCAAAGTAACCGCATTTCCTGAACCGAATGAATAACATACTGCACAGTCAACACCGGGAACAGCTGCCGGAAGGATCTTATCCGATATACCCTTGAAGGAAACGGTAAGCTCTGCAACCATTGTACGAACACCGAGCTGGAGGATTGCAAGGTAAGCTGCAAAGCTCAAAGCTGTTGTAAGTACATAGAAGAAGAAGCTGTCCTTTTCTCCCATAAGTTCAAGAGTTACAAGGTAATCCTTTCCTACTACTGCAAGGATGATTCCGAAGAAGATAAGCATGATAAGACCTGTACATACCATGTTATCATTGAAAATCTGCATCCAGCCCGGGAACTCGATATCTTCAAGCTTCTTGTCGAAAAGGCTTTCCTTTGCGTTAGGATTTCTCTTTTTCTTTTCAGCATCTGCCTTGCCCATGAAGCCTGCAAGTGTAGCAGAAATAAATGTACCGAACATCTGCTGGTGGGCGATTGAGAAGCCTGCACCGTCAGTAAGCTCCTGAGTGTAACCAACAAGAAGGTTTGTTCCTACTGCCCAGTAAAGACCGAGAAGAACAGCCATTATGAGAAGAACAGGAACATTGTTCATTGTACGGAGTGCCGGTACTGCGAAAAGGATAAGCCAGAAGGCAGTCGAAGCCTGCTGTATCTGAACGTTACCTGTTGTGAATACGGCACGAAGCTTTGTTATCTTGTTCAGACGAACAAGAATGAGGTTTGCAATAAATGCGATAGCCATAAGGAGCACAGCCTGCGAGAAGTCGAAGTTACCAACAACTTCATTTCCCGCATCGGCACCTGCCTGTACAGCATTCTGACCATTATAGGGGTCGATAATTATCGCATTGAGGTTGAAACGTCCGCCAAGTCCGTAGAGGATAGGCTTAAGTGTGTTGATCATTCCTCCGGAGCCCGCCGAAAGAATGAGGTATCCAACGATGGCCTTGATCGTACCGCCGATTACGTCATACCAGGGCTTTCTCAAAAGCAGGTATCCGATTAAAACAATAAGACCAATCATATACTGTGGTTTCTGGAAAATATTGGACGAGAAGAACGTCCAAAACTGCATCAAAATCATCTGTTACCCTCCCGAATTTTATTATCTTTGTTTGCGAACTTCAGATGCCATATTTATCTGCGAGCTTCTGAAGGTCGTCCACGTTCTTTATCCCATGAAGCTCCTCTACCAGCTCCTCATTCTGAAGCATTTCCGAAAGCTCTGACATTTCCTTTAAGTGCTCCTCAGGATTGCAGGATGCAAGTGTGAAGAACAGATCAGCATAACTGTCCTCATCCTCAGGATCAAATACAACCGGCTTCTGAAGCTTCATAAAGGAAATCGTGGTCTTGTGAACCATATCCCCGCCTTCCTGGGAATGAGGCATTGCAACGCCCGGAATAAGAACGATATAGGGACCGTATTTTTCAACGCATCTTACTATCTCGTCCGGGTATGCAGCAGTTACTGTTCCATCAGAGACGATCGGTTCACAGGCCATATGGATTGCTGTCTTCCAGTCAGCGGCCTCCTCAGCGAACACACACTGTTTTCTATCGATAAAATTCTGTAAAATTGCCATTTTTATATAATTCCTTCCTTAGGAACTGTAGATAAATAACTTATGCACACTTGCTTGTATAAACTTCCACTTGCTGCGTTATCGTCAATCAGCGTAGCTCGC
>CAJOPI010000291.1 GCA_905236275.1 uncultured Lachnospiraceae bacterium
ATATTTAAGATGCTTATTGCTGTCAGTGGTATCGGACCTAAGGGAGCACAGTCCATACTTGCGACACTGAGTGCCGATGATTTGAGATTTGCGATTCTTTCAGGTGATTCGAAGGCTATTGCCAAGGCTCCGGGAATCGGCGCAAAGACCGCGCAGAGAGTTATAATAGACTTAAAGGATAAATTGTCGCTTGAAGCGGCTTTTGAACACGCCTTTAATGAATCGGAAGGAAAGAAAACTGCGCCCGAGTCAGATAACGCTGCAAGAGATGAGGCTGTGGAGGCTCTTGTGGCACTGGGATATTCATCAACTGATGCTTACAGGGCAGTCCGGGCGGCAGATGACGGAAGCGGAATGGATTCAAATGCGCTGCTCAAGGCTGCATTGAAGCACATCTGATAAAGGATGACTATGGAGAAGAGGACTATGGAGAGGCGGGTCATAGAGACCAGAATTACCGAGGATGACGTAAAGATAGAAGGTTCATTGCGTCCGAAAAATCTGGAAGAGTATATAGGTCAGGCAAAAATAAAAGAGACTTTGAAAATATATATAGATGCTGCAAAAAAACGTAAGGAGGCACTTGATCATGTGCTTTTTTACGGTCCTCCGGGACTTGGAAAGACCACACTTGCAGGGATAATTGCCACTGAAATGGGTGCAAAGCTTAAGATCACAAGCGGACCGGCGATAGAACGTCCGGGAGATATCGCGGCAATACTGAATGGTCTGGAAGACGGGGATGTGTTATTCCTTGATGAGATACACAGACTTAACAGGCAGGTGGAAGAGGTTCTTTATCCTGCAATGGAGGATTTTGCAATAGATATCATGATAGGCAAGGGACCCAGTGCAAAATCGCTTCGCCTTCCTCTGCCTAAATTTACTCTTGTCGGTGCGACAACAAGGGCAGGACTTTTGTCGGCACCTTTAAGGGACAGATTCGGAATCATAAATCATCTTGAATTCTATTCCGTTGAGGAGCTTGCTACGATAATCAGTCATTCAGCAAAGCTCTTAAATGTTGAAACAGACTGGCAGGCCGCGATCGAGATGGGACGCCGTTCAAGAGGAACACCCAGAATAGCCAACCGCCTTTTGAAGAGGGTGAGGGATTTTGCGGAAATCAAATTTGACGGTGTGATCACAGAAGAGGTCGCAAATCTTGCACTTGATCTTCTTAAGGTCGATAAATACGGCCTCGACGAGCTTGACAGGAATATCCTGAATACCATGATAGACAAGTTTTCGGGCGGCCCTGTCGGACTGGAAACCCTTGCAGCTGCGATCGGTGAGGATGCAGGTACGATCGAAGATGTATACGAGCCCTACCTTATTAAAAACGGTTTGATAAACCGCACACCGAGGGGCAGAGTTGTAACGGAACTTGCCCTTAATCATATGAAATGTATCTTTTGACGTACCAGAGCTTTTTTGGTACAATAGTACAAAATGGATATGGGGAGGCGGTTCCAAATGGCTAACAAGACGGATACCGAGGTTATAATTGGAGGAAAAGTATATACACTTTCGGGGAATGACGGCGAAGAATACATGCAGAGGGTTGCGTCATACATAAACGGTAAGATCTCCGAATTCAGTAAGATAGACGGATTTAAGCGGCAGTCTGTGGATACTCAGAATGTACTTCTGGAGCTGAATATTGCAGACGACTATTTCAAGGCCAAGAAAGAACTTGACGAGTTCAAAACAGAGTCGGAAGAGAAGGAAAGAGATCTTTATGATGTGAAGCATGACCTGATTACGGCTCAGATGAAGGTAAAGAGTCTTGAAGAAAGTCAGGCAAAGCTTCAGGAAGAAAACAATGAACTGCAGAAAAAGATAGTTCAGCTTGAAACAGAGCTTAAGGCTATCAGGAAAAGTGATAAAGTAGCTGAAGCTGTAGAGAAAAATACAAAGGAAACTATCAAAGAGGCCGTAAAAGAAGCGGTTAAAGAAGAAAGAGAAGATGTTTCCGATCTTATAGATGATATTCCGGATTTTCATCCTTACGGAAATGCGGAAGAAGAGCCTGAAAAA
>CAJOPI010000292.1 GCA_905236275.1 uncultured Lachnospiraceae bacterium
ATTGTCAGCCTTTTCAGATAAAGCACTTCCTTACCGCGGGCGTGAAACATACGCTTGATTTCATGGAATTTCCCTTCATGAATCGTCACAAGCGCCTCGCAAACATTATCAGGACTGATTTCTAATTTTGCAGGAAGTGTGGTGAAATCTTCGAGTTCGATTCCATTTTCAAAAGCCTTTATATCATCCTCGTCCAATTCCGCATCTGTCCTGACAAAATAACTTTTGTCAACATGTTTTTTCGGTGAGAGAAGTTCATGGGTTAACTGTCCGTCATTCGTAATGAGAAGGAGTCCGACCGTATCCTTGTCAAGTCGCCCCACCGGAAAAAGGTCCTTCCTGTGACGGCAATCTATAAGGTCAATAACTGTCTTCTGCTTTTTATCCATCGTTGCGGAAAGCACTCCGGCAGTCTTATTCAGCATAAAATATTCGTATTCCGAATAGGAAAGCTCCTCCCCGCAGTAACAGATTTTTTCATCACCCTTAAGCGAAACGGACGGGTCCTTAACGACATCACCGTTAACAGTTACAAGTCCTTTACGTATATTTTTCTTCAATTCGCTTCTGCTCGCAATTTCCATATCGGAAAGCAGTTTATCAAGCCGCATATTCAGGTCCTTTCTGTAATTAACGTCTTACATACTCATCAAAAATGCCCTAACCGGTGCATCGTCACTGCCTGCAAGCTTGACAGGAGCCGCCGAGAGAAAGTATTCCCCATCCTCCACCTCGGTCAGTTCAAGCTTTTCAAGAATGACCATGTTTTTCTTCAACAATTCATAATTAATATCGACGTCTCCTATAGTGTCAGCCTCTACTCCAACAAGCACGATCCCTATTTCGTTTAAGTATTCGGCGGTTTTCAGGCTCAGCCTGCAGTCGCCTCGGAAAATAAGTCTTTTAGAGGCAGCCGCTGAATAGCCGTTCAGTATTCCGACGATTTTTTCAGGATTAAGCTCACCATTAACAGTCTCCACAATACATTTGCCGACACAGCGCGAAAGAGAAATCTGTTCAATTGTATTTCCATCCGCATAAAGGTGATAGGGGGCTATTATATTCGTTTGACCATTGGAAATATCGAAAATCCTCCTGTTTGAATCAGCCGATAAATCGTTAGCAGCATCAACAGAAGTCGTTGAGACAGTTTCCATGAAACCGGCAGTTAAAATACCGGTAGGTATAGCAACAACAAACATTCCCAAAAGGGTAATGATCATCGCTATCAGACGACCAAGCGTGGTAATGGGATAAATATCACCATAACCCGTTGTCGACAGAGTTGCGACAGCCCACCAGATTCCCGAAAAAGCACTGCTGAAGGCTTCAGGCTGTCCGTCATGCTCTGCATAATACATAAGGATTGAGGCCGCAAGCATAAGGACTATTACAAGAAAAACCGAAGCAACAAGCTGTGAAGCCTTCCTTTTTACTATGGAAATAATAACAGAAATCGGATCTGAATATTTATTTATCCTGAAAAGCTTAAGAATCCTTGCTACTCTGATAAGCCTGAAAACCACTACTCCCGGAGGAATTATCCCCGACAGGTAAAAGGGAAGAATCGAAAGCAGGTCGATTATCGCATCTGTAGACTTTATATAATCAAAGAGCGGATATTTACTTTCAGGAAAAAGCAGATCAGCGGTTAAAAGGCGCAGAACATACTCGATGGAAAATATGATCATGCAAAAACTGTCGGCATAGTAAAGTATTCGGACCATGCCTGCAGAAAGCCTGAAGGTTTGCAGGAAGGTTACAACTATAGACAGGACGATAAGCGTAATTATCACTATATCAAAAGCCCGGCTTAAAAAATCACTGCCGTTTGCCATCTGAATAATTTCAAATACTCTTTTTCTGTAATCCTTTTTCATCGTTAAAGACTCCGATATTTGATTTGACTTTATAATTTTTTAATTTATAATCATTATAAAGGGTTTTTAAGGGGGATTCAAATGATAATATTCGTATTTCTTTTATGGATTGTCTTAAATGGGCGTATCACAGGAGAACTTGTCTTTTTTGGTGTGATTATATCCGTCCTTGTTTCAGCATTTTTAAGTCTGATTTCGAACTACGGCATAAAAAACGAAATCCGTCTCATTAAGAATTTTCCGCTCAGTATTATATATGTTCTGAATTTAATAATCGAAATTATAAAGGCTTCTTTAAATGTCATGTCAGTAATTATAAGCGGGAAAAAGCCCGACTGCGTACTTGTAGAATTTCATTCGGGACTCAGGGGAAACCTGCTCAATACGATTCTTGCTAATTCCATTACTCTTACTCCGGGTACTTATACCGTCTTTCAGCAGGAGGACCGTTTCGTGGTTCACTGCCTCATGGAAGCCTACGGCGAAGACATGGATAAATCCTCATTTGTAAAACTCTTAAAAAAATCGGAGGGATAAAGCTGATGAGCATAAACGAAGCCTACCACTCATTATATAATGTTTCCCTGATCGTTCTTGCCATCCTTATAGGGGTAATGCTCCTAAAAGCGGTTATAGGACCGAGGGTCACCGACAGGATACTTTCCATAAATATGATAGGAACGATGGTCATAAGTGCAATACTTATCCTTTCGCAGATGCTTGAAGAATACTATCTTATAGACGTTTCGCTTATCTATGCAATGATAAGCTTTCTTTCGGTAATAATTCTTGCAGCGGTTTACATCCCGTCAAAAAAGAAAAGAGAGGACTCGCAATGACCTTGGAATGGATACGTTTTTATATGACTGCAGCTTTTATTACAATTGCACTTTCAGGCTTTGCCTTTGCAGTAGCCGGAGTATGGCGGTTTGACTATATCCTTAACCGTATGCATGCCGGAGGTATCGGAGACACCTTCTCCCTCTTTTTTCTGGTCACCGGACTGATGATTTCCGCATCAGCGCCAATAGTCATTGTTAAACTGCTTCTGCCGCTCCTTTTCATGTGGTTTTCCTCACCGACTGCGACTCATTTCTTAAGCCAGACGGAATACTACACGAACGTTCATCTTTTTGAACATGTAAAAAAGAAGATTTCAGGTGAAAGCAATGGACATTAAGGAAATACTCAGCATTATACTTTTATCCCTGCTGATAATCTGTGCGATATCGGTTAATTTCACAAAAAAGCTTCTTCCGGCAGTAATTATCTTCATGTCCTACAGCTCGCTCATGTGCATAGTCTGGATACTGATGGAATCTCCCGATCTTGCGATAACTGAGGCGGCGGTCGGTGCCGGTATAAGCGGTACGCTGTTTTTAATGACTCTTAAGAAAATAGAAGCCGAAGACAGGAAAAGAGATGAAGAAAATATTCAAAAAAATTAAAGAGCTAAGCTCCGGCGAGATAATGAGCAATATCCTCGACGGCTCGACGGAACCTGACCCAAGCAGGGAGCAGCTGAAGGAAATAAAAAAAGAGACAATAAAAAGTCTCGAAGAAAATCCTGATTTTGAGGCAATAGTCGAAAGACAGAGAAAATCCTTCAACCTTCTTTATTATTCCTTTGCCTTTATAGGAAGTGTATGCCTTATAGGAGTGCTTCTCTACCTTGTATCCATGCTGCCCCGCTACGGTGTGGAAAACCCGCGTACAGTTGAGGTTGTAAAACGTTATGTGGAGAACGGTCTCGAAGAAACCGGTGCAGTAAATATTGTATCAGGAATGATCTTAGACTACAGGGCCTTTGACACTTTGGGAGAATCCCATGTACTTTTTACGGCTCTTATCTGCGTAAACATTCTCCTGCGTATAGATATCAAGAATATGCGCAGTGACTACGAGGACTACTACACCATCAAACGCGATGTTTACTATGATATGTCCCATGACGGAGTACTCAGGCTCGCCGCATTTGTTTTTTCTCCCTGCATACTGACTTTCGGAATATATATACTTCTGAACGGACAGATATCACCGGGAGGCGGATTTTCAGGCGGTGCGGTGCTTGGTGCCGGACTAATACTGATGTCAGCAGGATTCGGCTTTGATAAGGTTGATAAAATATTTACTCTTAAAATCAACAACATAGTTACCTTTTCAGCCCTGACTTTCTACAGTTTTGCAAAGGGCTATGTGTTTTTTACAGGTGCTAACGGAATAGAAAACCATATTCCGAAAGGAACACCCGGCGCGATTCTTTCCGGCGGTCTTATTCTTCCGCTTGATATCGCTGTCGGAATAGTCGTTGCCTGCACGATGTTTGGCTTTTACAGCCTTTTCAGACGCGGAAGCGTTGCTTCCCATATTAACGGTTAAGGAACTTAAAGACAATGGAATTTGTAAGAAATTTCCCGCTTTTTACAATTGTATTATCGCTATTTTCAAGTGCTCTCTGCATGATGCTTTCCGGCAAAAAAGCAAGGAATTATACCATCATCTACGAGGTAGTGCTTATATTCCTGCTTGCAATGACAGTCTGCTTCACCAATTCAAATGGCTGCTTCACCTACACTATGGGAGAATTTCCTGCTCCATGGGGAAACGAAATCAGAGCGGGACTTCTCGAATCCGTTATCGCTCTCATTTTCGCCATCGTGCTTTTTTCAAGCGTAACGGCAGGCTGGCATTTCTTAAAAATCGACATAGACGAGAGCAAGATAAATCTTTATTATTCTCTGATAAATCTTCTCACTGCCGCACTAATGGCAATAGTCTGGACTAACGACATCTTCACAGGCTACGTTTTCCTTGAAATCCTGACTCTCACCTCCTGCGGTATCCTTATCGTGCGTGAAATCGGAAGGACAACCCTTGCGGCAGTCCGCTATATGGTACTGAATCTTATGGGCTCAGGACTATTTCTTCTCGGTGTGGTTCTCCTTTATGACCTCAGCGGTCATCTGCTCATGGTTCCCATGAAAAAGGCGATAACGGAGCTTGCTGCAGACCCGCAGAATGTACAGGTAATAACCTTGAGTGTGGCGATACTTACAATCGGTCTTGCAATTAAAAGCGGACTTTTCCCTTTTCATTTCTGGATGCCCGATACTTACGGCTGGGCTACACCGACTTCGGCATCCATCCTTTCATCGCTTGTTTCGAAAGGATATATATTTCTGCTCCTTAAAATCTACTGCCGCGCCATAGGACTCGAATTTATCAGCCGGAGCGGAATCGAAGCAGTAGTTTTCGTACTGGCTGTCTGCGGAATAATCTTCGGTTCGTTCTCCGCACTTTATGCAGGAAACATCGACCGAATGGTAGCTTTTTCATCTGCGGCACAAACCGGCTATATCTATATGGGACTCGGAATGGGAACTATCGCAGGACTGACTGCGGCAATTTTTCAGATAATATGCCACGCAGTCACCAAGTCGCTTCTCTTCCTTTCAACGCCTTATCTTGCCGAGGCTTCTTCGAACAGTCTTCTTTTTAAGAAACTGCAGGGAAGTGCTCACAGGGAAAAGACGGCAGGATTTTTCTTTACGGTTGCCTCGCTTTCAATGGTGGGTATCCCGATATTTGCAGGCTTTTCCATGAAGGTTATTTTTGCCGACGCAGCTGCCGGTCTCGGCGGAAGCAGATTTCTGACGGTCATGGGTGTGCTTGCGGTGAGTTCGCTCCTGAATGCAATGTATTTCATTCGGACGATAGTTAGAATTTATTCCAAATCCGAAAGAGAAGAAAAATCCGAAGATCCTGATTCAGAAAATAAGTCAGAAAATAAGTCAGAAAATAAAGAAGATAATAAAGAAGAAATAGAGATCGACCGTTTTTCTTATACGACTGCCGGAATAATTCTTACAGCGGTAAATATATTCTTAGGTCTTTTTTCATGGATAACCGTCGAAGCAATCGTAAAAGGACTGGCTTCGTTTGCTTAAATAACAAGTCCTATAACTATGAAACTCTTTATAGAATCCGGAGGTGTCTGTAAAATGCTGACAATCACAGCAATATTATTTCCTGCTATAGCCGGAGTTGCAGCAGGATTGATAAAAAAAGAATATCAAAAGAAAATTCCCTATTATGCTGCGATAATGATTTTAAGCCTTCTTCTTGCCAGTACCGCAGCCTTATTTTCAGCAGATATCATGCTTTTTCAATTCTCCGAAAACGCAGACCTTTATTTTTCCTTTGACAATTTTGGACGTTTTTACCTTATCTCCGTCCTGCTGCTGTACAGCACTGTCGTTTTCTATGCATTTGAGTACATGAAAAAGGAGGAAAACCGGGAAGCTTTTTTTTCATTTTTATTTATATCCTTAGGGGCTCTGATTGCGGTTGCAGCTTCCGGAAATCCCATAACCCTTTATCTTTCCTTCGAAATGGCGACGCTTACAACAGTTCCGCTCGTGCTTCATGAAAAGACTAAAGAAGCAGTTACCGCAGGATTAAAATACCTTTTCTACTCAATAGGCGGTGCGCTGCTCGGTCTTTTTGGCATCTTTTTCGTTTACTTTTACAGCAGCGGTTCAAGACATTTCACCATTGGAGGATTTCTTGACCATGACCTTATCAGCGGTCATGAGAAATTTTTCCTTGCAGTGATATTCGTGACCATAATCGGATTCGGAACAAAAGCCGGTATGTATCCCATGCATGGATGGCTTCCGACGGCTCATCCTATCGCACCTGCACCGGCATCATCTTTACTTTCAGGTATTATCGCCAAGGCAGGTATAGTTTCTGTAGTTCGTATAGTCTACTATTCTGTAGGTGCAGACTTTCTCCGTTCAACATGGGTTCAGACTGCATGGATGATACTGGCAATGCTTACTGTATTAATGGGCTCTACAATGGCTTTTCTTGAAAAGAATCTGAAAAAGCGGCTTGCTTATTCAACAATCAGTCAGATTTCCTATATTATGCTTGCCCTCTCTATCCTGTCAGCCGACGGGCTTAGGGGCGCACTGCTTCATCTTATAAGCCACGCGGCATCAAAGGGATGTCTTTTCCTGACTGCCGGTGTTTTCATCTATCTTCTTGGCAAAAGACAGGTCAGCGATTTATATGGTCTTGGCAAAAAAATGCCTCTGACCTTTACTGCTTTTCTCATTGCCTCGCTTTCATTGGTCGGAATCCCTCCTATGGGCGGATTCTTAAGCAAATGGGTGATAGCACTTGCGGCGGCGGATTCCGGAATAGGTGTGCTCTCCTATCTTCCCACAGTTGTTCTCCTGATATCGGCTTTTCTTACAGCGGGATACCTTTTCCCTGTCGTAGTTGACGGCTTCTTTCCCGGGAAAAACTTTGAAGCTGATAAAGACGCAGTCGAACCGCCTGCCCTTATGACAGTTCCGATGTTCCTGCTCTGTGCTGCTGCCCTTATCGTCGGAATCTATGGAGTAAAGATTATGGAAGGATTAAATTTCTGATGGGTAACTTTTTTATAATTGCAGCAATTCTACTGCCGATTATAAGCGGTTTCGGATTGCTTCAGCTGAAAATCAAAAATGAACAGACCATACAGCTCTATTCCGAATACTTTGTTATAGCTGCAAGTCTGGCTGTATGGCTCGGCATCCTGAATGGTCCCCATAAGCTTTTTACACTCTACAATTTCAGTAAGGGCTTCTCCATAGATTTTTATATGGACCCGCTCTCCATGCTATTCGCCGGTATGGTAAGCATCATGTGGCCCTTTGTACTTCTTTATGCCTTCGAATATATGAAGGGCGAAAAAGAGCTGAAGGGCTTTATAGCCTTTTTTATAATGACCTATGGGATAACTTTGGGTATTGCCCTTTCAGGAAACATACTTACCCTCTATGTTTTCTTCGAAATGCTCTCACTTGTGACCATTCCGCTCGTAAGCTTTTATCAGGATCACGACAGCATGTATGCAGGCCGTTATTATGCCTGTTTTGTCATAGGCGGTGCCGCCCTTGCATTCATAGCCGTTGTTGTTACAACAGTCAATGCGGGAGGAGTTTTCGTTTACGGCGGCTACAGGATGGATGGTCTTTCCGATAAATTTCTGAATGTAGTATATTTACTTGCATTTTTTGGCTTCGGAGTGAAGGCGGCAGTATTTCCCTTTCATTCGTGGCTGCCCATTGCCTCGGTTGCACCAACACCGGTGACTGCGCTTCTTCATGCAGTTGCAGTGGTAAATTCCGGCGTTTATGCCATTATACGTGTGAGCTATTATATATTTTCAACTGATTTCCTGCATGGCAGCGGGGCGCAGTATGCGGCTATGTCAGCAGTGCTCTTTACCATAATTTATGCTGCCGGAAAAGCTCTGAAGGAAAGGCATTTCAAACGTCGTCTTGCTTATTCCACCATAAGTAACCTCTCCTATATGCTTTTCGGAATCGTGCTTTTTACAAAAGCAGGAATGATCGCAGGAATGGCTCATATGCTCTTTCATGGGATAATAAAAATGTCCCTCTTCCTCTGTGCCGGTGCTTTCATGCACGTAACCGGCAAAAACTATGTCTTTGAAATAAACGGTATTGCAAAAAAAATGCCGTTAACCTTCACTCTTTACACTGTCGGCGCGCTTTCACTCACAGGCGTTCCACTTTTTTGCGGCTTTATCTCGAAATGGAAGCTTTTCACTGCGGGTGCTGCCGACGGAAGCGTCTTCGGAATAGTGGGAATAATATGCCTTATCCTTGCGGCTTTTCTTTGCGCCATCTACACCCTTACAGTCAGTATAAGGGCCTTTTTCCCTGTTTCCGGAACTGACTTTAACTATGGGCGTGAGATTCATGATCCCGGTGTCTATATGCTTATACCGATCATCTTTTTTACAGCTGCAAATATTATTTTAGGCATTTTTCCACAGCTCATCATCGGATTTCTTGACTACGTTGCAGGAGGCATATAAATGAATTTTGTATCTTTTGAATTTAACGGTTTCAGAATCATATATGCACTTGTAACCGCATATATGTGGCTTTTTACATGGATTTTTTCAAAAGAATATTTCAAACATGAGAAAGAAAATCTTAAACGCTATTATATATTCACGATTATCACCTTCCTTGCAACCGAGGGGGTTATGCTCTCTGCAAGTTTTCTCTCAGCCTATCTCTTTTTTGAGATACTCTCCTTTTCGTCAACTGTATGGGTTATCCATGAAGAAAATAAGGAATCAAGAGAGGCTGCCTATACCTATCTTTTCATTGCTGTCGGGGCGGGACTGCTGATTTTTATGGGGCTAATTCTCTTAAAGGTTAACTGTCTTGGACTATTTTTCAGTGAAATAGCCGTAACTGTCAGCGGAAATATGACTCCGGAGCAAAGCAGAAGTATTTTTATAGCAGGGCTGCTTATAATGTTCGGATTCGGGGCAAAGGCGGGAATGTTTCCGCTTCATATATGGCTTCCGAAGGCACACCCTGTTGCCCCTGCGCCTGCCTCCGCACTCCTTTCGGGTATACTTACAAAAGTCGGAGTCTTCGGAATATTGATGACAGCCCATTACTGTCTTCCGTCAAACCTGTATTTTGGTGAGATATTGTTTGTGCTTGCCATTATTACCATGTTTTTAGGGGCAGTTCTCGCGCTTTTCTCAGTAAACTTAAAAAGAACTCTTGCCTGCTCCTCGATGTCACAGATTGGATTTATTTTAACCGGTATCGCGATGTCTGTACTTCTCTCCTATGCAAAAGAATCAGAAGGCGCAGAACTTGCTATTTCCGGTACATTCCTGCACATGCTGAACCATTCCTGCCTAAAACTTACTCTGTTCATGGCGGCAGGTGCCATATTCATGAATACCGAAAAACTTGACTTAAACGATATCAGGGGCTTCGGCAGAAAAAAGCCTCTATTAAAGATCGCTTTCCTTCTGGGAGTTGTTGGAATAGGCGGTGTTCCCCTTTTCAATGCCTATGCAAGTAAAACCCTCCTTCATGAGTCAATAGTTGAAGGAATCCACGCACTTGCACCACTGTCAGCATATCTGAAAGCAACTGAATGGATTTTCCTGATTTCCGGCGGAATGACCCTGGCTTACATGACAAAACTATTTATATGTATTTTTGTTGAAAAAAATGAAAATGAGGAGATTCAGAAAGCTTTTGACGAAAACAAGAATTATATGAATTTCGGTTCTTCCTTTGTGATTTTTTCAAGTTCACTTTTTTTCGTGATACTTGGGATTCCGTCATGCTTTAAGTTTCTTGCCCGCTTTATGACGGACAACAGCTCTGCACTTGCGGAATTTAACGCATTTTCGTTAGAATCCTTAAAGGGCGGCGGAATTTCCATTCTGATTGGTGCTTTTATATACCTTATATTCGTAAGACATTTGTTTATAAGGAACAATCGATATGTAAATCTTCTACCGGACAATCTTGACCTTGAAAAAAAATTCTACAGACCGGTTTTTACTGATATAATCCCTAAAAAGCTTATGGGAAATATATTGCGTATTTTTGCGGATAACAGTATTCTGAAGCCTTTCTTATCTGCTTTATTCAGCTTGCTTTCGTTTATCATAAGGCTACTCAGTATGGGTACAGATGTCTTTTTTGTAGCTCTTCGCAATACGCTTTTGAAAGAAAGAAAACCGACCGGAATAAATTCCGGCCGGATAGGATTTTTAAGAAAAATCAGATTAGAAACAGCAGAAGCCTACGCACCGATCATCGGAAACTTTTCCTTTGCCCTCGCACTGACCTGCATCGGAATCGTAATAATCCTGATCACGCTTTTATTTTCCGGATGATGAAATCTTTACCCTTGCTTGCGTCTGTCCTCTGCTGCAAAGCTCACCACCATGTCGAATCTCATGCTCTTTTCATTTGTGTCATAGTAGAAGCCATGTATCTGCTGAACATGCTCATGAGCAAGTACGATTTTTTCTACTTTTTTTCTTGCCTCGACTGCTTCAGCGTCTTCTGTATTGACTGTATTAACCTTTTCTCCGACTGATTTTACATATCTGCCAAGCAGGATTTTCGTAACTACCGCTACTGCAACTATTATGAAGGTTGCTGTGGAATTCGACATGGATTATGCCTCTCATATCTCCACCACCATTCCGGCTTTGGCGAAGCCGGCGTTCGGGTTGAGCTTTTTTATCTTTTCTTCCCATTCCTGCATGAATGCATCCTTATGTGAGGGAGAATGGTGCGTAAAGAGGATTTTCTTCACACCGGCGTTTTTGGCGAGCTCCAGACCGATTTCAGGTATGGAATGACCGAAACCGTAACAGCCGGGATATTCTGTTTCCGTATATTGTCCATCATAAATGAGCAGATCAGAGCCTCTTGCAAATTCGGTCAGTTCTCTGAGCTTTTCCTCATTATGCTCGAAATCCACAGCATAAACAAGAACCCTTCCGTCAAACTCAAGCTTATAAGTAGTCGAGCCTCCGGGATGGTTGACTTCTATGCATTCTATATTTACTTTTCCTATGGAAAATTTTTTCTCTAAGTCATGATATACGGCATTCGAAGGATAGTCCGTCAACTTCAGCGGCCAGTAAGGAGGCGAGTAGAGCCTGTCTATGCCCTCCTGTGTATTGAAGCCGCTCCGCGCTGCCGCATAGATATCTATCCTCCTGTCCTTCTGACTGAGTGCAGGAAAGAAGGTCAGACCGCATAAATGATCTAAATGCATATGGCTTATCAATATCGATATACTGCTGTCCTTTCGCGGCTCAGCGGCAACTATTCCCGACCCTGCATCAAGATAAATCTCCTCGACAGCTTCCGCACCGTTTTCCTCAGAAATTGCCGTCATGCAGACAGACGAAGTCGCACCGCCGTATATCCTGTATTCTTCTCCTTCTACCGGTACTGAGCCCCTGCATCCAAGTACCTTTACCGATAAATTTGATTTACCCATCAGCTTTCCTTTTCCTCATATGTTTCCATAAAAATGGCCTTCTGAATTATATATATATCAGTTAAATCATCTGTCCGGACTGCAAGATAGTCGCCCCCGCCTCCCAGAAAATAGTTCTTTTTGTCATAAACAGGGAAAACCTTTGTCCTTCTTTCAAGCTCTCTCGCATAGATTCCGGCTCCCGCTTTCGGATAGCAAATATGAGCCATTTCGTCAATGCTCACATATTCTTCCTCCGGCATGATCTTAACTTCCGGTATAAATACTGTCATCCTCGAAAAGATATCCAGCGGTTCATCCGTCAGCTCATAGGAATTATCGAATTTTTTAGCCTTTATATTGTAAACCTCCCCCTGTATTCCGATCATCACGTAAGTATCATCCTCACTTGTGATATCGAGTCCGGTCTCATTTTCAAGGGTTTTTATATTCAGTATGGTTCCTGCCGGAGCCAGTTCGGTTGACTTCACAACAGCCCATGGAACGTGCTTTTTAACGTATTTTTTCATCTCAAGAATCTCGTCATGCTTTGAGAGCGCATATTCATCGGCTATTATCCAGTCGCAGTCCCCGAAATAGGAAATCGACATTTTCTTGAAGTAGTCAAGCTGTTCTGTCAGATCCATTTCGCCCATTACAAGCCAGAGTGTAGCAGTCGTTATCCTTCCGAAAGCTGCTCTTGCCTCGCCTTTGACAAGACCTGCCCCTGACATAACTACCTGCAGGAAATCCAGAGCCCTTACCCTGCTGCTGTCGCTTTTGAAATAAGCCCTGACCTCATCATGCTCTTTCCAGAGACAGAGAAGGAGCTTGACGTTTATTTCAGACAAAAGCTTTGATTCCGCTCTGACCTCTTCTATATCCATATTTTCAAAGGACTGGTCAGGACGGCTCTCGCTTGTGATTATCATCAATGATTCGCCGCCATACCAGCAGACTGACCCGATTCCGCTGATTTCTTTTATTTCCGGAGCCCCGTCTATATTTACGAATAATTCTTTATAATCCATTTTTACCCCCGACTTCATCCGATTCCCAACTATATTATCAGTCGCCGCTTGTGACCCATTTTATAAAGTCTGTCACGACATTTCCGGCATCCGTATAGTGAAGCGTCCAGAGATTACCCTTTCGGGCAATTATCTTGGAATAAAATCCCCCGCTCATTTCTTCATTATCAATGGGCGAAGTTATCTTTACATTGGTATAAACGTCTATTCCGACGGATTCATCCTCTTCGATTTCTACAATAATTCTCTTTTTTGAAATCTCCTTAAGACTTGCCTTTACATATTCATCCGTTATGAGCTTTCCTTTTATGGGATAAAGATGCAGTTCTATCTCCTTATTGACCGGTTCAAATTCATCAGCACCGTTTTTCACATTGTCCATGGAAAGATTGTATTCGCCGCCGATTCCCGTTATTTCGAAGATCCATATGGGAGCCTTCATGCCCTTTGCTGTTATCTCTACGCCGTCTTTATGTGTGACGGGACTTACACAATGCTGTATAATCTCTCTCGAAACAAGTATCTGACCGCCCACGCTGCAGCTCTCTATCCTCGAGCTTTCATTGACGGTATTTCCGATAACGTTGTATCTCATCATCTTTTCAGAGCCGATATTTCCGATAAATACCTCCCCGCAGTGAAGTCCTATACCCATTTCAAGCGAAGGAAAGCCGTTCTTTACAAAATATTCATTCAGAGAAGGCATTGCATTCTGCATGTCTATCGCGGCAGCTACCGCATTATCCACCGAATGCTCGTCTTTAAGCGGTGCCCCGAAGACCGCAAGCATGCCGTCACCCATATATTCTATTACCGTACCCCTGTAATGGGATACGATGTCTACCATTTTTGTGAAATAAAAGTTTAAAACAGAAGTAAGGACATCAGAGTCCATGTTTTCAGACAAAGAGGTGAAATTCCTGAGGTCGGTCATCATTATGGTAGCTTCGGCCTTTTCTCCGCCAAGAGACACATCTTCACCCTTTTGCAATATGAGATTCAAAAGATCATCAGAAAAATACCTGCCAAATGTCTTGTGCAGGAGTTCGTTTCTTGCCTCAAGCTGCTGATTCAGCCTGAAGATTTCCTTTGCGTTGTGAAGCTCCATCGTCTGCTTCTGAAGCTTCTGCTCGTAGAGACGTGTATTTTCATGCTGCCATGCCGTATTTTCCATTCGGGTCAGTTCTGATTTATGAAATATATCATGGACTATGACCATGGCACCGTTTTCATAGCATTCCTCGTTCAATTCCTCGGTTCTTTCTTTGACAGCCATGAAAAGTGGAATACCTGCAAGCTTATCGAAATCCCTCAGTAGATGAACGTGCTCAAAATCATTATTTTTCGCAAAATTGTAATCCATCACAATTAAAGAAGGTGCATTTACCGTATCCGGAAAATCCCTCACCTTCCGTATTGCTTCTCTCAGAGCCTTGTCCGACAGCAGGCAGACAGCCCTCATGCTTCCATGCCTGTTGACCTGTCTCTGATTTTCTATCATCATTTTTCTGTCTTCGCCGATTATCCAGACCTCAATCGCCATATCCAATCACCTCTGAAAACTTAGTTTAATGATGCGAACGCCATGCAAGTACAGCCCTTTGTGTCAAATTCAGCTTTTCAGCAAGCTCTGCCAACGGGCATGGTCCGTTTTCATTGAGATAATTTTCGATTCTCTGGTAATCGTCAAAGTTTTCGCTGTGACATTCTTCACAGATAAATACGCCGTCGTGGTCGTTATAAACCCTTCCACCGCAAAATTCACATTTTTTGGGAACATTATTAAGAGGGAAAAGCTCTCTTTTGCTCATTCCACGTCTGAATCGCGGTTCTTCCTGCTGAATAGGGCTCTTTTTTACGGGACCCTTCACAGCCTTTTTCTGCGGAGCCGCTGTTTTCGCTACAGGAGCGGTCTGCCTCGGAGCTGCTTCCGTTTTCTTCTTTAAGGGCTGATAGGGCTCGCCCTTTACTTTTATATCATCAAGCCCTTTAAATGCCGCAGGCGCTTCAGGCTCTTTTTTCTCTTCTTTTGCCGCAGGAGCAGAATTAAGATTTGAAAGGGGTTTTAACTGATTTTTTAATTCGTTTAATCCCTTTGATGAATTCCTTGTATGGAAGATCATCTGTACATTATTCAGATAAAATCTGAAGGCATCTTCAAGCGTAACATTGTCTATATTGTAAGGAATGATTCTCCTGCCATAGCTTAAGGCGCTGTCAACTTCCTTTTCACACCAGATGGAGCTTTGGGAATTTTGGGATAATATGAGCAGAAAAAGACCGCAGTTCTCTATTGCGCGATTTATTTCCTTCGCGTAGCTCGATCCGGGAGGTATTTTTTCGGGTGCCTTCCAATACTCGATCTTCATAACCTCCAGCAGACCTGTTATGTTTTTCATAAAATCAGCATCCTTAGAGCTGTAACTTACAAAAACATATTTACCAGGAGTCATCTCAATCCCCTCGCATTTCTCTTTTTCTTATCATCAAACTGACCTTTGAGTTTCATGTTTTCTATCCTGACTGCTGCCAGACTTGCAAGATAGGTGCATATCCTTTCATGCTCCGGCGTAAAGGGTCTCCACTGGTCATTCAGCTCATCGAGCGAATTTATAAGCTGCATGACACCTATAAGCTCGAAGCAGGAAAGCATGGGTATTATCAGCATGGAATGTGAACGATAGGAATTCGCCTTATCCCATACATAAGTTCCTTGGAAATTGAAACCCTTTGCATAGTACACATCCTTGATATTCAGACTTTTCTGTGTAATTGCGACCGCTGCGCAGGCAAAACTCTTATCCATGGGTATAGGCGGAAGTGAGGTTGCACCGGATTCTCTTCCCATCTCGACATATTTAGACTTTGTATACAGGTATTGAAAAACAAGCCCGTCTTTACTTGGCATATAGATTGTACCGCCGTCACAGTTCGTTATCGCCATAGCCTCTTTAAGAACCATGGAAAACAGATTATCCGGCTCCATATGCTTAGTAAACTGTACAGCCGCCATATCCAAAAGTCTCTTCATGTCATACGCCATGTCAACCTACCTCCGAAAATTCCCTTTTTAAAGAATCATAGCTATCCTAATTGATTTATCGGTCTATATGGTGAAAATCTTTAGCGATTTAATTATAATTTTTGTATTTTAATACAGTCTTTATCATTACAATTCCGGTTCCAAATTATACCTTCAAAAAGTTCTGTCTGTAGGGATTTCTGAAGGGCTGCCTGAATTTTCTCGAAACTACTGTTTCATATAGACTCTCCCTTGTTATTTCCTGCCTGAACATTTCTAATCCTTCTTCGTCCAGAATCTTTTCAGCCTCGGAGCAGCGCATTATCAGCGGAATCCCGGCTTTACTGCTGATTCTTGAAAGGCATTCCCCCGCATCCTTTCTGAAGCCCATTATTCTCGCATATTTCGGCTTAAAATCATTCTTTTCCCTTTTCTTCATTCCAAGCAAAATATGAATAAATGCCCTGCATACCGAACTGTAGGTCCGGTTCTTTGTCTTTATCAGCTCGGCGAATTGTGTAAAGCTCTCATAGCTGTCTATATTTGCTTCTATCCTGTCTGCTAAGTCTGCCGGAAGATCATAAAACTCCTGCAGATTCCGGAGATTCATCCTGAGTGCATAGCCAAGCTCCACCGAAAAATCATCAGCATTTACCGGAAAGCTTTTTCCGTAAACTTCCGTTAGCATTCTGCAGGCTGACTCAGGCATATATTCTGATAAACAGTCTATTTTACTGTTTTCTATAATATTTCTTATCGCCCTTGCTGAAGAAAACTCGCCTTCCGTATTTTCGTCGTTATATCCGCTTCCCTCTCTTTTAAGCGTTACCGCCTTTATTGTGCTTGCGCTTCTTTTCAGGGCTTTCAGATATTCCACAGCAAGGATATTGTTAGGACTTTTAAGGGCTGAGCTTTCAGTAATCCCATAGTCTGACAGTGCTTTCTCCCTCGCTGCAGGGAAGCTTTGTCCTTCAGCAAGATTTTTCACCAGATATTCTTTATATTCTTTTGCTTCCTCCGCTAAAGCTTCACTTATCTTCATCAGTGGTTCTATCCTGCCTTCCTCCGTTCCGAAAGCAAGATAATCCACAGCTCCGAGGGCATTGAAAAGAGCGACTGCGCCTCCGGCAAAATACTCCGCACTACCGCAGGAACTATAGGAGTCAAGCCCTATCACCATTGATGCTCCCGATTTAAGAGCCATTTCAGCCCTCTCTCTGTATCCGATTATTGCGGGAGTCCCCCTCTGCACGAAATTCCCCGACATCGCTATAATGCAAAAATCGGCACCCGTATTTTTCATACAGGTGTCGATAATGTACTTGTGCCCGTTGTGAAACGGGTTAAATTCCGCTATTATTCCTAATATTTTCATAAGCCTCAGTTTTTGAAGGAGTGGATGGGCGCAGGGATACGTCCCTTTCTGTTAACGAATGCCGAGCAGTCAAACTTATTTACAGGCATTATCGGAGCATGACCTAAAAGTCCGCCGAATTCCACCCTTTCGCCTACGCCTTTTCCGATGACAGGGATGATCCTCACCGCTGTCGTCTTCTGGTTCACCATACCGATGGCCATCTCATCCGC
>CAJOPI010000293.1 GCA_905236275.1 uncultured Lachnospiraceae bacterium
CCGATGCAAGCACATAATCGCCGGGCTTATCCTGCTGGAGTATTCTCCACATTCCTTCCACATAGTCACCTGAGAAGCCCCAGTCTCTCTTTGCATTTAGGTTTCCAAGCTGAAGCACGTCCTGGTCACCCTTGACTATTCTCGAAACAGCCTGTGTTATCTTTCTTGTTACGAATGTCTCACCACGACGGGGTGACTCATGGTTGAAAAGTATACCGTTGCAGGCAAAAAGTCCATAAGCCTCACGATAATTTACCGTAATCCAGTAGGAATAAAGCTTTGCTGCTCCATACGGACTCTTCGGATAAAAAGGTGTCTTCTCCGACTGCGGTGCGGTCTCCGGTATTCCTCCGAAAAGCTCTGAAGTCGAAGCCTGATAAAAACGGCAGTTAACCCCGTTCTTCTTTATGGCATCGAGGATACGGAGTGTACCGATACCCGTTGTTTCAGCGGTATACTCAGGAACCTCAAAGGATACACCTACATGAGACTGTGCAGCAAGATTATAAATCTCTGTCGGTCTAATCTGCTCAATAAGTCTGTTCAGATTACTCGAATCGGTCATATCACCATGATGAAGGAAAAAGGTCTTGTCCTTAAGTTCCTTGTTGTAGTAAAGATGATCGATCCTGTTTGTATTGATGCTCGACTGACGCCTTACAACACCATGTACCTGATAGCCCTTCTCAAGAAGCAGATCAGCAAGGTATGAGCCATCCTGTCCTGTTATACCGGTTATAAGTGCTACATTTCTCATTGGCATTTTTTAACTCCTCTAATTAATTTAATTCCTCTATATAATCTTTTATCGCATCACGCCAGTCAGCAAACTTATAGCTGTTTGTAAGGCGGAGCATATAATTGTCAAGTATTGAATAGGCCGGTCTCGGTGCACTGGCAGGGTTCATAGCCTTATACTCTTCCGTTGTAACATGATTTACCTTTGTCTTAACCCCTGCAAGGCGGTATATCTCATCAGTAAACTCAGCCCAATTTGTAGAACCCTCACAGGTTCCATGGAATAGCCCGTAATTATCGCTCGGAAGAAGCGTGTGTATCGCACGTGCAAGCTCCTTCGTACTTGTAGGTGTTCCGAGCTGGTCTTTTACAACGCCGACCTCATCATGATTTTCCGCAAGCTTAAGCATCGTTTTGACAAAGTTCTTTCCGTCACCGTAAAGCCATGCTGTTCTTATCATATAGAAATGATTTGCAAACTGTTTAACAAAATTCTCTCCGGCAAGCTTAGTCGTTCCGTAAGCGCTGACAGGACCCGTAGGATCGAATTCCGTATAGGGCTTTGAAGCATTTCCCGCAAATACATAGTCTGTGGAAATATGAACCATTTTTGCATCATTATCAGTCGCCGCTATCGAAAGATTTCTCGGTCCGATCGCATTTATCCTGTAGGAAAGATCCCAGTCCTTTTCCTGGGCATCGACCGCAGTATATGCCGCACAGTTGATTATCGCATAAGGCTTAACCTCCCTTACGCATTCCTGAACGGCTTCTATATCCGTTATGTCAAGCGCATGGATTCCTTCGCCCTCTGCAACATCCGTATTATATATCTCAAAATCACTGTCTCCGGCAAACTCGATATTTACCGCACGACCGAGCTGTCCATTACTTCCTGTAACCAAAAGCTTCTTCATCAATTATTCTCCCAATCCGCTTTCTATAACTCTTACCAAGGTGCTTAAAGCCTCACTCTCGTCTTCGCCCTCGCACATGAGCTCGATCTCGTCTCCACTCTTTACGCATGCTCCGAGAACGCTCAATACACTCTTTGCATTTGCAGTATTTTCCTTGAAACGAAAAGTCACTAAGGATTTAAACCGCATAGCCTCCTTACAGAAAATTCCTGCCGGTCTTAAATGCAAACCTGTCGGGTTCTTTACCCTTACTCTCTGACTTACCATATCAAATTAACTCCTCTATGAAAACACAGTTTTATTTCTTACATTACCGTCTTTGTAATCAAATCTGCAAGCTCTTTCGCATCCCTGTCTATCACAGCCTGGTCTTTGCCTTCTATCATTACCCTGACTAACGGTTCGGTTCCTGAAGGACGGATGAGAACCCGACCCTCACCGGCATACTTCTTCTCAAGACCTTTGATAGCTGCTTCAATTTCGGGATACTCAAGATATTTGTCTTTTTTATGATTAGGTACTGCGGCATTATAAAGCGCCTGCGGCAGAACCTCCATAACCTTTGCAAGCTCTGAAAGCTTCTTTCCGCTCGTCTTCATTACTTCAAGAAGATGCAGTGCCGAAAGGAGCCCGTCACCTGTAGTATTCTCCTTAAGGAAAATAATATGTCCGGACTGTTCACCACCAAGCGCGCCGCCTATTTCTCTCATGTGTTCAAGAACATAGCGGTCGCCTACCTTTGTCTGATGGACTTCTATCCCCTCTTTTTTACACATAAGGATAAAGCCCAGATTAGTCATTACAGTAACAACAATGCTGTTTCCGTCAAGTTCTCCTTTCTTCTTCATGTCTGTTCCGATGATTGCCATTATTTCATCACCGTTGACTACCTTGCCGTTTTCGTCCGCGGCAAGCAGTCTGTCTGCATCTCCGTCAAAAGCAAGCCCGATATCGGCATGTTCCATTACCACCCTTGCGCATAACTCTTCCATGTGGGTAGAGCCGCAGTTAGCATTAATATTTGTGCCGTCGGGATTATTGTGAATCGCTACAACCTCCGCGCCAAGCTCCCTCAGAGTCTCCACCGAAGTGTAGTAGGAAGCTCCTTCAGCGCAGTCGACAACTATCTTAAGTCCGCGAAGGTCAGTCTTTATCTGACTCATTGACTGATTTATATATTCTTCCCTCGCATCTCTTCTGTACTTTATCTTTCCGACTTCAGAACCTGTCGGCTTGGGTATGTCCTTATTATTATTCCTGATATGAGCCTCTATCCTGTCTTCGAGCTCATCCGACAGCTTGTAGCCCTCACTGTTAAAGAATTTGATACCGTTGAACTCTACAGGATTGTGAGATGCCGAAATAACTACACCTGCATCAACCTTGTATTTTTTTGTAAGATATGCAATGGCAGGTGTCGGAAGTACACCTACATATACTGCATTCGCACCAACAGAACAAATCCCTGCCATAAGCGCATTCGCAAGCATATCACCGGATATTCTCGTATCACAGCCAACCATTATCGTCGGTCTGTAATCATTCTGCTCCGTAAGTACATAAGCTCCCGCAGCACCAAGCTGCATTGCAAGAAGCGGTGTCAATTCAGAATTTGCAACTCCTCTGACTCCGTCAGTTCCAAAAAGTCTGGACATAAAAAACATTCCTCCAAATATATCCAAAAATATCTAAACAGATCAATTTCCCTCAGAATCTTCGTCTGTCTTTGTATCTGTATCCTCTCCTGCATCGGCAGCACTTACCGCCTCTGCACCGGTCTCTCCGTTAGCTTCTTCCCTCTTCTCTTCACCTGAAAGAACAACCGAAACCTTCACGTTGTCGGTTAAAGTTACACCTGACGGAAGAATAAAGGCAACGTTCACATCATATACACCCTGACTCAGCCTGTCAAGTCCTTCGCTCTGTTTTAACAACGCAAAATCAGCCGCTCCGCTTACGGATGAAGGGTCTACAGCCGCAAGAGAAGCTGCCAGACCTGTAACTGTCAGCTGTGTTGTCCCCTGTGGTTCTGCAAGAACAGCAGTCATTCCTGACGGAATATTCGTAAGACTTATATTCGAATTCGGCACATTTACGGTAACCGTCTGTACAGGTTCTATAAGTACCGTTACCGTAACCTTTGAATCGTTTGTATCATCGCCGTCATCGACTACATACACGCCTGTCGGCAGATATTTTGTAATGTTTACGGTCTGAGTCACATTTTCGCTTGCTCCGTCAACCGTTACCGCATCAGACGGAATAGACACAGTGGTTATGTCTGAAAGAGCTGCCGACGTTCCCATAACGGTTATCGTACTCTTTGACAGTACCGGACCGCCGGATACAAGGTAGCCATTCGCAGGTGTTCCGCTGTAGCCTGCCCTGATTCCTATTTCCTTGGTCTTGTAAATGGATACCGTAACTCCCGTTTCCTCAATAGACAGGGTAAGAGGGGCTGCATTTATTGTTCCGCCGTCTTTATTGTAGAACATTATCTTCTCGGTGGAATGTATCTCGCTGTTCATATTGGAGACATTTATACGAACTTCAGCCCTGTCTATGGTCGACACCACTGATTCCGGACCCTTGACCCTCACCACATTCGTCGCAAGGGAGGTTCCGCCTACCGCATAGCCTTCAGCCACTTCACCGGTAGTAACAGCCTGAATCCTGAACTGTGCTGACTCAAGATTTTCGGTATAAATGGTGGCAAACTCAGTCTTCGAGGTTATGCTTTCAATCTTATCCGAATATTTGGTAGCCCTGACCTCTATGGGTACGCGGTTTCCTTCAAGCTCGCTCATATCAACGGTTGCAACAAAATCATCCCTTGAAAGCTCAGACAAAACAGACCTTTCAGCCCTTACCGTAACCGTTACCGACCTTGAAGAATCCGAAAGCTCGAATGCCTTTCCTTCATCTTCAAGCACATCCGCATTTACAACCGTAACGGGAATCGGTGAAAAAGGCAGTGACATAAGCGGATTGTCTATACTTACCACGACCATCCATAAAAGTATCGCACATATAACCGATAAAAGCTTCAGGGAGGCATTTTCAGTCAGTTTTTTAAGAATTTTCTTAAAACTATTCATGATCTGCCCTTCCCTTCTGATGCCAGAAATGGAACCGTTTATCTTCGACCGGCTTATCCTGAAGCATTTCTATCTTTTCCTTCAAAAAGTCTGCATCCACGCCCCTGTAGAGACTTCCCTCATAAGCTATCGAAACATGTCCTGTTTCCTCGGAAACTATTATGGTAAGTGAATCCGTAACCTCTGATATCCCGACACCTGCGCGGTGTCTTGTTCCAAGCTCCTTGGACAGCGCCATATTGTCCGAGAGCGGAAGATAGCAGGTTGCGGATGTTATACGATTCCCCCTGACGACCACAGCCCCGTCGTGCAAAGGAGTATTATGTTCAAAAATATTAATAAGGAGCTGGCTCGTAACTATTGCATCTACGTCTATTCCTGTACGTTCAAACTCTGTCAGGGAATCATTCTGTGCAATAACTATAAGAGCTCCTGTCTTTGCGCGTCCCATTTCATAGCATGCCTTGACGATCTCGGTGATCGTTCTGTCCGAGAAACGTCCGTCCGTTCCGGCAGGTGCATTGAACTGTGCAAAGGACGAGAAAATATTCTTTCGTCCAAG
>CAJOPI010000294.1 GCA_905236275.1 uncultured Lachnospiraceae bacterium
GAGACCGTCCGAGCTTGTGAATATGCCTGTCGGCGTATAGAAGCGGTGGTAAGCCATGTACCAGTGCTCTTTTCCGTCAGCGTCAGTTGCGCTCGCGAATGACTGATGAGCGCAGCCTAAGATTTTAAGCTCGGTATTCTTGTAAAGGAAATTCGTCCTTACATTGGAAACCCTGCATCTTCCGCTTGTATCAAAAAGTGAATCCGTTACCGCATAATTTACATGATAATTCTCACTGTTGGCATCGTCACAGGACCATGTCCAGTGATATTTTCCGTTAGCCTTGACTACCACAAGTGACTCTCTGAAATCCGAAAGTCCTTCAACCTGTGTAAGCTTCTCAACATGAAGCATATCCTCCGAAAGCTCGGCAATTACCGCTTTACCGTTACCGAAGGTTATATAGGAGGTTCCGTCATCATCGGTAAATACCGAGGGGTCGATAGCCTGTCCCATGCTGAGACCGTTTTCCTCGCAGAGCGCCTTGGTAAGAAAAGCCGCTCCGGAATCCTTATAAGGTCCTTCCGGCTTATCCGCAACCGCAACACCTATCGAAGAGGTCCCGCTTGAATCTTTTCCGCAGTAATAGAAATAATATTTTCCGTTCTTCTTTTCAATGGTAGGTGCCCACGCTGAACCAAATGCCCAGTCAGAGGTTGCTACATCGATACCCTTCTCGTTCTTGTAGGACTCCTCAGCCTGAAGATCCATGATTATGCCTTCATCTGTCCAGTCAACAAGATTTTCGGATGAAAATGCATGGAACTGATATCCCGACCAGCCTGAATATCCGTCAGTTGTAGGGAATATCCAGAACTTTCCGTCAAAATAATCAATATCCGGGTCAGCATACTGTCCGTTAATCACAGTGTTGTTGCAGAGAACAGGTCTTTTAACCGTCCATAGTTCTTTGTCTTCACCCTCGCCTATTTCTATGCTTGCGCCGTCCGAAAGGTCAGCCTTATCACCATTTATAAAGGTCTTTCCGCCAAGCTTTATCTCTTTATCACCATTTGCAAAATCAAGAGTCAAAGGACACTCTTTAAGATCCTGCTCATTTCTTACATAAGAGCTGATTACCTTATTGTCATAGTCAATATTTGTAAGGATCGAGGTATGGTCATCAGTTCCCCTGTAGCTGAGTGCTGTCGTTCTGTCAGGTGCCGAACCTATGGTGACATCAGATATTGTCGGAAGAGTCTCCACGAATGCCGCTGCCGAAGCCTCAACCTCTTCCTCTGTAAATGCCCAATTCGAAACCTTAAAATTATCAATCCAGCCCTTATAATACTCACCTGAGCCCCAGTTAGCCTTACCTATCTGCACTACGGGTGTCTCACCCAAAATATCGGCAATATCGATATCACTTGCTTCTTCAGCTTCAAGCACACCATTTACATATATCTTTGTATCATCCTCCGAAAGAACGATATCAACATGAGCCCATTCGCTGTCAGTTGCCGCAGATGCAGCTGACGGACGCGAGCCGCTGTTTAAGAATCTCTCCACCTTAGTCTGTGAGCTGTTTACGAAAATTCCAATATACTGCTCCTTAAGATAAGTGGGTGCGTCCCCGGAATCAGAAGCATAAGCAACCCAGCCCGTTCCGCTGCTGTTGATTTTATTCTCATAGGAAATCGTAAGTTCCTTCTGTCCTTTGAAAGCATCTTTATCGCCGGTGGACTTAACCGTCAGGAACTGACCGCTTCCGTCAAAATATACTGCCTTTGAGCCGTCCCAGCTTTCATCAAGGCTGTAATCACCTTCAGCTTTGGTAAAGTCAGAGCTGAAACCGTTTTCCTCATCATCAAAGTTAAAATCAACTATTGTCTTTTTACCGGTAATGTCAGCTTCAATCTCCTCTTTCTCTGCTTCATAGGTCATGGGATAGCTGTCAAGCACCTTTTCTTCTTCCTCTTTGGAAAGGCGGATAACAGTACCATGACGGAATCTCTCGCTGAAGGAATACTCCGACGAAGAAAGCTGTGTAAACTCTGCCGAGGCGAGATCATCAGTCACAAAAGGAACATAACCGCTGTGATCGCCCATTGCACACCAGCGACCATCAGGAAGCTGATAAACGGTAAAGCCTTCTCTGTTGTCAAAGCCTGCAGCAGCACACTCATTTCTGTGCACAAGTCTCTTCCAGTTGCCCTCTTCACTCTCGTCCTTGTTGACATTTACATCAAAAAGGTCTGTTGCAAGGCTGTCGGAAACGTCTATAACCGTATTCCAGTCTGAGGTTGAAAATCTGTAGAATTTACCATCAGCCTCAGCTATCGTAGTATCGATAATGTTTACTTCTGTTGAGGAAGGGTCATCCTCCGAAAGCCATACCTTAGGCTCTTCAAAATTATGGAAATCCCTTGTTCTTGTATAATAAACCCTGAGCGCGTTGTCGTCTGTTCCCACAAGAGAAGTATCCCTTGCAGCCCAGTATACGAGGTAGTCGCCCTTTTCCTCATCATAAATTGCTTCGGGAGCCCATACACAACCTGCTGTATCAAGTCCTGCAAAAACAAGCTCTGCGTCCGACCAGTCAGTCAGATCCGTTGATTCCCATACAACTATCTTCTGGCTTGCCGAGGTCTGATTCCAGCCTGAACCGCCTGCACCGCCTCCTTCTGCATGAAGGTCTGTACCGATTATCCAGTAACGGTCACCTTCGGGAGACCTTACGATATGCGGGTCTCTTACACCGAGGTCTGAGTCTTCCCCGTCATTCGAAAGTATAGGCTGTGCATTGCCGTCCTCATCAGCGTTCAACGCCTTCCAGTTGAGTCCGTCCTCACTGTAGCCCAAGAACATACGCTCATATTTATCATAAGCGCTGAAATATGCCCAGAGGTAACCTGCGCTGTAGTCCTTATCCCTGTCGCTCTTTGCCCTGACAGTAACCTCTATTTCTTTTTCCTCGCTCTTATCTTCAAGGGTTAAAATTGCTGTAAGTGTTATTTTTTGATCTTCATCACCGCGATTTACAACTCCGGCTGCCTTTCCATCCTCTTCCTCGTCACTGATAACAGCACTGTCCGAGGATTTCCAGCTGATAGTCGAGCCGTTTTCGCCCTTAAGCGGAAGATATATATTTCCTCTTACATCATCAGCGTTGCGGATGCTCAGATTTTCTATATCCTCAGCAAGCTTTTCTTCCGTAGTTTTCTCAACCTCCGGCTCTTCCCCGGTCTTTGAGAGTTCTGCGATTTCCTCTTCGCTTAAAGCTTCACCGAAGATTTTTACGTTATCGATAAGTCCTGTGAAGAATTCTCCATCATCCCAGTTACCTTTACCTATCTGGAGAACTCCGTCCTCTTCCAAAATATCCTCTACAGGAATCGAGCTCTCAACCGTTGACTTCTTTTCCCCGTCGATATAAAGGGAAAACGAGTCCTTATCCATAACGACAGCAACCGCTTTCCAATCGCTTCCGGTATTTGAGGCACTCAGCGCTGCCGCACGTGAACCCTTGCTTAAATAGCGCTCAACCGTCATGCTGTTTTTCAGGTCCAGCACTCCTATATACTGCTCAGATAAATAGTGCTGCTGATCGGCATTTGCCGCTGCAAAGATAGACCAGCTCTTTGACGCTGCCGTCGGCTTACTCTCATAATAGAAGGTAAGCTCATCATGCCCGCTGACTACGCTTCCGCCATCCTCAGTCTTCACATCAAGGTAGGTCGTCTCGTCGAAGCTAAATGCCTCACCACTGCCGTTTCTCGTATCGGAGCTGTAGTTTTCATTACCATGAACGTCAACCTTTACTCCGTCGGACGCACTGATTTTTTCCCCATCAAAATCAATTTCCGCGATAAGCGAGTTTTCGCTGTCTGTAATCTCCCCGCTGCTTTCACTGCTTTCGCCTGTACCGCTCTCTTCCGCATAAACCTGAACCGGTGCTCCCGGCAAGCTTCCCAGCACCATGGCTCCGGTCAGCAGAGCGCACACAGACCTGCTGTACCATCTTCTTCTCATACAAATATCCTCCATATAATATTGTACCTTTCTCTGTACAACATTATATGGAGGACTATCTGTAAAATAAATCAATTATTTTATGACTTTTGTTTAATTTCTTATTGCATCACGATTGATTTTTGTACACTTTGCAAGAGGTTGTATCTCTTCAAAAAATTTCCGCTCTTAGTTCTTCGAGTTCGTCTACATAGTTGTCGTCGACCTTCTGTAAAATACAGCCTGCGTGGACAAGCACGTTGTCGCCCACACTCACAGGCAGTATCCCGCTTGTCGCATTCAGACGGCTTCCTTTTAGCTCCACAGTTGCCGTTCTCTCGTGGACCTCTATTACTTTACCTATTATAGCAACGCACATCAGCTTTTACCTTCTTCTGCCTTTGCAGCCTTCGCTGCCTCTTCCGCCTTTTTCGCCGCAGCTGCTTTCTTGGCTGCTGCTGCCTTTGCTGCTGCCTCTTCTCTCTGCTTTGCTTCTTTTTCAAGCTGTTCGGGCGACTTTACAAAGGACTCTTCCATTTTTTTCTCATCAGGCGTCTGATATCCGGGCTTCATGAATAAGCATTTTTTCGGACATTTCTCGACACAGTAACCGCAGGCTATACAGTCAAAGCGGTTTATCGCCCATAGTCCCTTTATCTTATCGACCTTCAATGCCCCCAGCGGACATGAACGCACGCACATCCCGCATCCGATGCAGTCATCAATTGTTATTTCTATATGTCCCCTTGACCTTTCGGGGTAAACTGCCGGCTCAAAAGGGTATTTGGTTGTCACCGGCTTCCTAAAAAGGTTTTTCAATGATTCTGATGCAAAACTCATTAACGACATAACTTTTTTCGCCTTTCAATATCATCTAAGTAACGTAAAAGCATTTGAAAAAACTTTTTGATACAGAAAGCGTTTTTGATTGTATCAAAAAGTGTTTTCAATGTTTTTACTGATTGCACTAAACCTATCTCTCCGTACAGCTAATGCAAGGATCTATCGTCAATACGAGCAATCCTACATCCGAGTAGTCAGCACCCTTTAAGGTCTCACAAAGTCCTGCGAGGTTGGCGAAGGTTGGTGTGCGGACTCTGAGCCTATCGAGGAAGGGTGTTCCGTTTCCATGAACATAATAGACCGCCTCACCTCTCGGCTGCTCGATTCTCGTGAAATGTTCACCCTTCGGATTGCCCTTTACAGGAACAGAAAGTTCACCCTCCGGCATCTTGTTAAAGCACTGGCGTATGATGTCAAAGGACTGGAAAAGTTCCCTTATTCTCACGTCACACCTTGCGTAGCTGTCTCCGACATCACTGATAACGGGCTCGAAGTCAAGCTGTCCGTAGGCTGCATAGCCTAAAAGTCTCATATCGTTATTTATGCCGCTCGCCCTTGCGAAAGGTCCCGCGCAGCCCAGTGCATGAGCCTGCTCTTTTGTAAGCACCCCGCAGCCCTTCAGTCTTGACTCGACGGTATAATCTCCCATGAAGGTCTTTTGAAGCTCTTTTAACTCTGCTTCAATCCTGTCTATACTATCAAGAATGGACTTTCCCATTTCAGGAGTTATGTCCTTCAGAACTCCGCCGATTTTATTCACTGAAAAGATAACTCTGCCGCCGGTGGTAAGCTCCAGCATATCAAGAATTTTCTCCCTAACTCTCCAGCACTGATAGAAAAGGTTCTCGAAGCCGAAGCCGTCC
>CAJOPI010000295.1 GCA_905236275.1 uncultured Lachnospiraceae bacterium
GGATTATGTCGTTATGATGGATGCGGACCTTCAGGACCCGCCGTCATTGCTTCCGGAAATGTACAGGACGGTAAAGTACGACGGTTATGACTCTGTTGCGACCAGAAGAGTCACAAGAAAGGGTGAGCCTCCGATACGTTCCTTTTTTGCGAGGATGTTCTATAAGATAATGAATCATATTTCACAGGCGGATATGGTAGACGGGGCGAGGGATTACCGCCTGATGAACAGGAAATTCGTAGATGCGCTTCTCGATATGTGCGAATACAATCGTTTTTCGAAGGGACTTTTCGGATGGGTCGGCTTCAAGACAAAATGGCTTGAATATGAAAATGTTGAAAGGGTTGCAGGAGAGACAAAATGGTCCTTCTGGAAGCTCTTTAAATACAGTTTGGAAGGTATTGTTGCTTTTTCGACCTTTCCGCTTACCCTGTCATCGCTTATAGGCTGCTTCTGCTTTTTGGCATCTATAATCTCGATGGTATTCATCATTGCACGAAGACTCTGCTTCGGAGATCCGGTTGCAGGATGGGCTTCAACTGTGACTATCGTAGTATTTATAGCAGGAATACAACTTCTTTGTATGGGAATACTGGGACTTTATCTTTCGAAGACCTATCTCGAAACAAAGAGAAGACCTATTTATATCGTTTCTCAGACTAACTGTACAAAGCCGGAAAGGGACAGTAAATGATTGACGAAAGATTTAAGGGCATTGAGCCCTTTAAGGAAAAAATCTGGCTCTCTTCTCCGACCATGCATGGGGAAGAGCTTGAATATATCAAAGAAGCCTATGATACTAACTGGATGTCAACTGTTGGTAAGAACTTAAACGAGGTAGAGCGTATATGCGCTGAAAAAATCGGACGGAAGTATGCTGTGGCACTGTCTTCGGGGACTGCGGCACTTCATCTTGCCATACGCCTGTGCGCGGAAAAGCTTTACGGTCAGCCGAAGCTGCCGCATGGATGTCTGGAGGGGAAAAAGGTATTCTGCTCAGACATGACCTTTGATGCAACAGTAAATCCTGTGGCTTATGAGGGCGGAGAGGCTGTATTTATCGGCACTGAGTATGATACTTGGAATATGGACCCGAAGGCTCTTGAAAGGGCTTTTGAAATTTATCCCGAGGTTAAACTTCTGGTAATCGCCCATCTTTATGGTACGCCCGGAAAAATGGACGAGATAAGAAGGATCTGTGATGCGCATGGGGCGTTGATAGTCGAGGACGCGGCAGAGTCCTTCGGAGCATCCTATAAGGGTGTCCAGACGGGATGCTTTGGGGATGTTTCCGTCATATCGATGAACGGCAACAAGATAATCACAGGAAGCAGCGGAGGAGTGCTTCTGACGGACGATAAGGTTCAGGCAGAGAAGGTCAGGAAATGGTCGACTCAGGCGCGCGAGGATGCTGCATGGTATCAGCACGAAGAATTAGGCTACAATTACCGCATGAGCAACGTGATTGCAGGAGTTATCAGGGGACAGCTTCCGCATCTTGAAGAGCATATTGCTCAGAAGAAGGCTGTCTATGAGCGTTACAGTGAAGGCTTTAAGAATCTTCCCGTCAAAATGAATCCTTTTGATGCTGACAACTCAGAACCGAATTTCTGGCTCAGCTGCATTATTATAGATTCAGAGGCAATGTGCGAACAGGTACGCGGAGAGAAGAAGGCTCTTTATATAAGTGAAAAAGGAAAGAGCTGTCCTACGGAAATCCTCGAAATGATCTCGATATTTAATGCTGAGGGACGACCAATCTGGAAGCCTATGCACTGCCAGCCTGTTTACCGCTTAAATCCCTACATTACGGCAAGAGGCAGCGGACGGGCAATCAGCAATGCCTATATAAAATCGGATGAGAGCATTATTGACAGCGGAGAGGATATATTCGAACGCGGACTCTGCCTGCCGAGCGACAATAAAATGACGGCGGAGCAGCAGGACAGAATAATCGAAATCGTAAAAAGAAGCTTCGAGTGATAAGTCAGACCTCGAAGTAATGAGAAAGGCACAGCACCAGGGGAAGTGCTGTGCCCAGAAAGAGGAAGATAAACCGGTTTCCTGACTATTAAAGTGGAACACCGGTCAGGGTTAGGGAAAGATTCTTTTTTTCGTTGGTCGGATTAACCGAACCTGCTTTCTCACTCGCGAGTATCATTGAGTTCAAGGCATCAACCTGATCCGATACTCCATAGTTGAAAAGATTCTCTATATTAAGTGTGAGGTCGGTCGTCGTACTCATATCCGGCTCCTTCCCATACAGAATATAGCTAACAGGGGAATTAGCTGTATACTGTATACATACAACTTATATTTATATTATATATATTTGTGCAAAATATTCAAGTTAAGATTTTATAAATATTATTAACTCTATTGAGGTGGCAGAATGAAGTTTCTTGTACAGAGGGTAACAGAGGCCTCGGTTACGGTAGAGAACGAGACCGTTGGAAATATAGGCAGGGGATTTCTTGTACTTATAGGGATTGAAGACGGGGATAACGAGGCTCTTGCCGACAGGATGGTAAAGAAACTGACAGACCTTAGGATCTTTGAGGATGAAGAGGGAAAGACAAACCTAAATATAGAGTCGGTGGAGGGTGAACTCCTGCTGATATCGCAGTTTACACTTTATGCGGACTGCAGAAAGGGTAACCGGCCGTCATTCGTAAAAGCCGGTAAACCGGAAATGGCGAATGCCCTTTATGAATATATCATCTCAAAAGCAAAGGAAAGGGTGAAGGTTGTTGAAAGGGGCGTATTTGGAGCTGAAATGAAAGTCCGGCTTCTGAATGACGGTCCTTTTACGGTGATGCTTGATTCAAAGGAACTGTTTTAAGAGATGATTTCAAATATACACTTCAATGCATAAAAGCGTTAATGTGATAAATTACGCCTTGAAAAATCCGTATTTGTCTGCTATAGTAATCAAAATAACATGGATGAAAGTGAATGGAGGAGGCATTTATGGAGAAAAGAATTACAGCTACGACAACACTTTTGGGACTTCTGGGGTCACCGGTCTCACATTCGACCTCGCCTGCAATGATGAATCTGGCGGCATCAATTCTGGGGCTTGATTATGCCTATGTTGCGTTTGATGTAAAGGAGGACAAGGTTCCACAAGCACTTGAAGCAATGAGAACCCTCGGAATCAGGGGCTTCAACGTTACCATGCCGGATAAGATCGCGGCTGCAAAGAACGTTGATAAGCTATCGCCGGCAGCAGAGATAATCGGTGCAAGCAATACCGTTGTAAATGATGACGGTGTACTTACGGGATATATCACAGATGGCGAAGGCTATGTGAATATGCTTAAGGACAATGGCATAGATATAAAAGGCAAGAGAATAGTTGTAGCCGGCGGCGGCGGTGCTGCAACGGCGATACAGGTGCAGAGCGCGCTTGATGGTGCGGCTGCTGTGGTTATATTTAATGTAAAAGACAAATTCTTCGAGAGAACTCTTGAAACGGCGGATAAAATCAGGGCTAAATGTCCCGAATGCGAAGTGAAGGTATGCGACCTTGCAGACGCTGATGCACTTGCCGAAGAAGTGTCGAAGGCTGACATTTTCTCGAATGCAACTATAGTCGGCATGAAGCCCATGGAAAATGAGAGTATTATCAAGGACAGCTCGCTTTTCCGTCCGGAGCTCATAGTTACCGATGCGGTTTACAATCCTGTGGAAACAAAGCTTCTTCGTGAGGCAAAGGAAGCAGGCTGCAAAACCATCGGAGGCAAGGGAATGCTCATGTGGCAGGGCGTAGCCTCATTCAAGCTCTTCACAGGACATGATATGCCCGTTGAGGAAATAAGAAAGGCTTTCTTTAGCTAAAAACCGAAAACAAAAAGACACCCTTTGGGGTGTCTTTTTTAGGCTATTTATTTTCAAGAACTGAGAGCAGCTTCTGATTCAGGATATAATAACGCTTAAGGAGCATCTGCATATTCTCGATGGCTCCTTCGCTGCTTCCCGACATGTAAATCGGGAAGAAGGCATCCCAGAACTTCCTGCAGTTTTCAATGGAAATCCCCATCATGCTGCTGCAGTTGATAGCAGATGATTCGACGAGCGAAGCATAGATTCCCTGAAGGTCGAAAATCGGATGACCGTAAGAGGAAGCGGACATATCGAGAAGCATAAGCTCTCCGTCATGCACCGTAACGTTTGAAAGGGTAATATTTCCATGCAGGTAGCTCCTGCTGTCGGGAATGCCGTCAAGAAGCTTGTTTATACTGTCCCTGTCAGCCGGTTTAAGCCAGCCTTCCGCATCCTCCATCCATTCGCGGTACTTGTCCTTGATGCTTGGAAATGCATCTGAGTTAACCTCTATGGAGTGAAGCTCTTTTAAGAAATTGGCGAATCTGTCGGCATATTCTTCGAGGGAAGCCGGATTCTTCTGGATAATTTTTGAAAGAGAGGTCGTATCGGAAGCCTCGAAAATCAGACCATAGGAGGAACCGATCGAACAAAGTTCAAAGGGGATAAGGGTCGGCACACCGAGAACAAGAGCTTTTTTTGCAAGCTCTCGTTCCTTCTTGATCTCGTCAATGCTGATGCCTTTGCGGTAAACCTTTACCATGGTGTCGGCACTCTTGCGGTAGAACTGACCGTTGATACTTTTCATAAGTGCATGAGCATTGTCAAGGTATACGACTTTTAATTTTTTGCTCACATCAAAAATATCTATAAAACCGGTTACTGCAAAAATATCAAAAATTTCATCGGAAACATTCGATATGGATATGTTTTTACCGCTCTTTTTCTTCAGTTTAAGCAGTGCCCTGAGTCCGGCACTTGAAATATACTGAAGATCTGCGGCATCCATAATGATGTCCTTTCCCGCGTTTTCACTGTAATGCTTAAAGAGGAAATTTTCAAATTCCTCAGAATTATTGGAATCAACCCTGCCTGAAAGAATATATTTGATTTTCTTATCGCCAACCTTACAATTCATGAGCACCTCCACAGGAATTATACTCGAGTACAAACTACATTTATAATTCTACAATATTAATAAGCAGAAATGAGGGAAATTCATGAAAAAACTTGTTCTTTATTTAGAACTTTGAAGAAAAAAATTCAGAGGATTTTTCAAAAAAAGCTAAACTTTTCCGTTAATCAGCCGATATACAATATGGAATAGTGACAGGGATGTCGGGAGCACTTTTGGGATTGGGAGGTGGCTCTTATGAAGATAAGCTTGAACATGGAGGTTCAGAACAGGTTCGGTCTTGAACAGGATAAGCCGGAAAATAAAGTATCAAAGACAAATAAGAACGGAGTAGCGGTTTCAGGAGCGAATTTAACGGGAAATGACCTTATAGCAGAGAGAAGGAAGCTGGCAAAGAAGCAGGCTATGAAGGTCGTAATGGATGCTTTTGGAGGCGAAAAGAAAAAAGATACGCAGATACAGTCCATAATGGAAGAAATACACAGGCTGCAGGCGGAAATAAATGAGAAGACGAAAAGCACGAAAGAAATCGACGACGAGATAGAGAACCTTCAGCGGCAATACGGCATAGAACCGGGAAGCGAGGAAAACAGGAAGCTTGATATTCTTTCCATAAGGATGACGAGCTCAGAGAACGGTATTTCTGATGAGGAGTTTTCAAAGCTTACGGACTATCAGCAGAAGGCACTGTATTACTATACCATGAAGCAGCAGAATAATCAGGACGTTGAGCTTGCAAAGGCACATCTCGCTGCAAATATACAGGGTTACAATGATTTTCAGCTTGAAAGGCTCAAATCTCAGGATATGCTGAGAGCTGTAGACGCTGCAAATGCGATAATGGAAGCTTCGGATTCCGAGATGAAATCCCTGCTTACGCAGGAGGCTGTTGACCATATCGATGAAGAAGAGGAAAAAAGGGAAGAGGAAGCGAAAAAGGCGGAAGAAGAAAAGAAGAAGGAGAAGAAAGAGGAAGCAAAGAAGCTTGAAAAAGAAGCAATGCAGGAGGAAATCCTTGAAGATATCAGGGATAAGGTCAGAACTGACATGAAGACGGGAGCTGATATAAAACGTGAGGTCGCGAGGCGTGAGCGTGTCGAAGCCGAGTCAGTAACTCCGGCTGATATAAGCAAAACCGTCATCAGCGATGTTTCCTCGACAGAGGATACGCAGGAAGCCGTTAATGGTGAAATAAAAAATATACTGAATAAGCTGAGTCTTCTTTCGAATGATATAAAGGGAACTTCGGTGGATGGTCAGGTATAAAAAAGAAGCCTCCGCGACTTAAAAGTCCGGGGGCTTCTCCTTTTAGAGATACAACGCAAAACTGCGTTTCATACTTCCGGGGCATACCTTTCTGCGGTAAGTATATCTGAATCTATAACGATGAGTTCCTCATCAGAGTCCTCTGATACCGCTTCAGCGTATGTATCCTCAACAACTTCATCGACTGCTTCAAGCTCTTCTGCATATACAAAGCTTGTTGAATTAACTCCAACTACTGCAAAACTTAAAGCTGATGCAAGTGCAAGTCCCAAAAGTGTTGTTCTCCGTCTCATAAGCGTTCACGCTATCCTTTCTGTTTCAGACCTATTCTGA
>CAJOPI010000296.1 GCA_905236275.1 uncultured Lachnospiraceae bacterium
ACCACGAAAACACGAATATTGGGTGGGATTGTGGGAGCACGAAGTGCGGAACAATCCCTGACATCACTTTTGACCTTAACATCTTTTATATTCCTCACAGCTCGATTTTTTCCATGACAGACAGGAACACACCCACAATAACGGGGTCAAACTGCTTACCCTCATCCTCTGTAAATACCTGTCTTATCTGATTCATTGTCAGGCCGCTTCTGTAGGGTCTTTCCATGACCATCGAGTCAAATGCATCTGCAACCGCTATTATCCTCGCGATCAGTGGTATCACATCTCCCTTAAGTCCTGATGGATATCCGCTTCCGTCATATTTTTCATGATGGTAAAGGGCACCCTCGACCACATGCGGAAGCGATTCCATATATTCCAAAAGCTCTGCGCCCTTAGAAGTATGGGATTTCACGATTTCCAGTTCTTCCGGGGATAAATTGTCACCCTTTCTCAATATCTGTTCCGGTATGTAGTAATTTCCTATATTGTGTATCATTGCAACATAATATACATTCTCGCAGTCCGACTTATCCATTCCCATCTCTTCCGCGATCATCCTTGCATATTCGGCAACCCTCTTCGAATGACCTTTGCTGTAAGAGTCCTTTACATCCGAAAGGACCGCACAGATTCTGAAGGCTTCCTCTACCAGCCTGTTTCTTCCAAAAAGCCTGCCCTCGAAATGAATGACAAGTACTGAAATCACGACCGCAAAAGCAAAAACCGTAAGCCAGATAATGAATAATGTAAGGAAAATCAGTCCCTCAGTGCCTGCCGTATAGGATTTATGTATAAAATAATTCAGTGAATAGTCTGAAAAATCAACCTCTCCTGACTCGGAATAAAATATAAAGCCGGTATTTGCCTGTCCTGAGCCCGTCTTAGAGCTTCCAAGCGGTGATTCTCCCGATATACCGGTGTCGTCCGCGCGATAGATGACATAATCCCCCTTGCTTAAGGGAATAAGCAGATCCTGTCCTGCCATGTAATGGTCGATCTTTATATCTTTTTCCTCATAATCCCTTAGATCGATCAGCTGAACCTTTTCCTCTCCCTCAACAAACTGGTGCACCTCCATCTTTCCGCACCAGGCGTTGTTCAGAAAGCAGTCGTCATTGATATTTATCCTGATATTCCAGTCTGTCATGATACCATCGGAATTGTTGTTTACTGTTGCCTCATATATACGGGCATAAATTATCTTATCCGGAAAAGCATTGTCCTTTTCCCATTTATCCGTAACCTGCCCTCTCGGATGTATATCGATCATAACATCCGTCGTGGTTGACTCAGGTGTTATTTTCCTCTCGGTTGCATTGTATTCGTTCACCTTTATTATATGAACGATAAATCCTCCAACGATTATTACCAGAAAAGATATAAGAACAATGATTATTTTTTTTACGATATTTTTTATTGCTTTCAGTCTATTCATCTGCATATCCTCCGATGCGGATTCTCTCCTCAAAGACCTTTCTTGTAAGAGGTTTGTCGAAGTAGTAGCCCTGTATGACATCACAACCAAGGGCAGCAAGCGTATCGAGCTGCTCCTTACGCTCTACTCCCTCTGCCAGAACTTCGACATTTAATGCCTTTGCCATCTTTATAATATAATTCAGTATTGTAAGGTCTTTTGCGTAAGCCCTGTCAACAAAGCCCTTATCTATCTTCAGGGTATCAAAGGTCACTTCCCTCAAAAGACTCAGCGACGAGCTTCCCGAACCGAAATCATCTACAGCCACCCTGTAGCCCAGTCGGTGAAGCCTGTCAACAAATTTTCTCATGTCGCTTATCGGAAACTCATCTATGGTTTCCGTAAGCTCTATCTCTATCATCTTTCTCGGAACATGGTATTCCTGAACCACCCTGTCTATTTCATCAGCCGTATTTTCGTTATTCAGGTTTCTTCTGGAGAAGTTGACCGAAACAGTCGGCGGAACTATTCCCTTCATTATCCATTTGGATAAATCGGCGCAAAGATGCCTCAGCATATAAAAATCCATCTCGCACATTAGGTCATTTTTCTCAAGGATGGGTATAAAGGTTCCGGGAGAAACCATATTCCCCTCTCTCTGCCATCTTACCAGAGCCTCGGCACCGCAGATTTTCTTTGTATGTATATTTACCTTCGGCTGGTAGTATACCTTGAATTCCTCACTCGCCATTGCGAAGGTAATATCATTTTCCAGTCTCTTCTGTGCCTTTATATCATTTCTGAGTTTTTCGGTCATATAGGTAACATTGGTCTTTCCCGCTGTTTTCCCATAATTAGATGCTGCATGGGCATTCGAGATCATTTCCTCGCCCCGCATCTTGCCATCCTCAGGAAAATAGACACCAATCCTTGCGGAAAGACTTATCTTATGGTCTCTGAGACCGTATTCAATTTTTAAGCTATGTTCCCTGATATCATTTAAGAAACGTGCCTGATCGGATTTACGGATAACGGCGATAAATCTGTCACCCGTCTGTCTTGCAATAAATTCTTCCTCTGAAATGATGCCTGCAAGCCACCGCGAATACTCTTCGAGGCAAAGGTTCCCCACTTCCATACCATAGCGGTCGTTTATAAGTCCGAATCTGATAATGTCAAAGTATACGATTGCATAGCTATTTATACGCCCCTTATCCGAAAGAGCATTTATTCCCTCGATACACGCACGCTCGTTCAAAAGTCCGGTCTGCATATCCCTTGTACGGAGCATATGCTTTTCCATATCGTTGCGTTTATATCCCGTATATATAAAATAGCCTGCCGCCAGCAACGCAGCTATTATAACTATCGCAAGTATGACCCCGCCATAATCTCTCAAATATAGCAATATCCCCATGATAATCCCCATCTGTAAAGTATTATTAATTATTCTATAACAAAGAAAAGCCCATGTCAAAAATAACAAGGGCTTTTCTTCATATTCTCTCAGGCTTCGAGTTCTGCGGAGAGTTTTACTATCAGATTGTAATTTTCACTTATAGGCGGCAGCATCGTCTTTGCAGCTGCCATATCACCGCCGCGGAGTGCCTCGGTTATTTCCGAAGCAAGGCGGCTGAGCTCGGATAAGGAGAGGTTTGCCGACACACCTTTTAAATTGTGTGCCGCCTTGAAAGCAGCCTCGGTATCCTCCGCTTCTATCGCTGCCTTTAGTTCCGCATAATTTGTATCCTTAAGAAACATACTCACAAAGCGTGGAATCTTCTCGGCTTTCCTGAGTCTCTTGATAACCTCATCATAATCACCCCTGATTTCCCTGTAAAACTCTTCTACCGTCATCCGATACCTCCTCTGTTGGGTTTCATTTGCTTCCCGGTTCAGATATTCTTTCTTCTCTCTATTTCTTCTTTTGCAATATTGCCTCTCAGTCCTGCATCTATGAAATCACAGTACTGACAGAAGCCAATATTATGCCTGCCATCGCGCATCTTCTTCCTTATGTCGCGGTAAATATCTCCGTTCCAGATATCAACGAGCCTTTCTTTTGTAAGGTCTCCCATCTTCGTCTTTTCGAAGTTATCGCAGCAGCAAAGTCCCATATTTCCATTCGGTTCAATCCACATATCCGTATAGGGCATGAGACAGGTCTTCTTTATAACCTTGTATTTCTCGCCCTTGCGGTTCGGAGCCGAGCCCGCGCGGTTCGTGAGGTATTCGTTCAGGTATCTCATCTGAATGATAATCTCAACATTTTTGTACTTATCGGGATTTGCCTTCACATGGTCGTAAATCTCCTTGATGTGAGGATAAAGCTTCATCTCCATACTGTAGTTATTTATGATGAGCTGATTTACGTAAGGAACAATTTTATCAAGCTTCTCAATATCAAGCAGGATACCGTTGGTCGACATAAAGATATAAGCCTTCGGAAGCTTCTCCCTTGCGTACTTATGAAGCTCAACGATCCTCGTATCCATCCAGGGCTCATTGTTTCCGTAAAGCGTAAGCTTATTCGGATATTCCCATTCCGCAAGCTGGTCTATAACCGACTTGTAAAGCTCGTCGCTGATTTTTGCGAAGGGTCTTTTCTCCTCGTTTTTATTGGCTGTACAGAAAGCACAGGTATTGTTGCAGCGGTTGATCGTTTCTATATTAACGACTTCAGGATAAGGAGCTTCCTTTTCATTCATATACATATCAATGAATTCCTTCTGGTCGTTATCCCTCTTGAAATACTGAAGCTTCAGATAAGCCCATATAGCAAGCTTCGGGAAATACTTACGCATATTCCAGCCAAACCAGCCCGCATAATTAACAATCTTTATCGACAAAACAAAATCCTCCTGACCTTACACAAAAAGAACTCTGAAGTCATACAAAGATGACCTCCGAGTCCTCTATTTCTGCCGGTGGCGGGACTCGAACCCGCACACCATTGCTGATAACAGATTTTGAGTCTGTCTCGTCTACCAATTCCGACACACCG
>CAJOPI010000297.1 GCA_905236275.1 uncultured Lachnospiraceae bacterium
CGTCTCTCCTTTGGCGGAGCACTCATCATTTCAAGCTGCTTAATGCTCTTAGCACCCTGTCTGATACAGGTTCCGACACAGTCATTACCCGTATCACCGCCTCCGATAACTATTACGTCAAGCCCCTTGGCGGAAAGCTTCAAGGCCTTTGCAGACGTTTCGGGATAAAGCTGTTTTGTTGCGTCAGTAAGGAAATCCACAGCAAAGTAAATACCTTCAGCATCACGTCCCGGTGCGGATATATCCCTCGGATTGCCCGTTCCTGTTGTGAAAACAACAGCATCAAAATCCTTTATTAATTCTTTGGAAGCAGCATCTTTTCCAACCTCCACAGAGGTCTTAAATTCTATGCCTTCCTCTTCCATGATTTTTATCCTGCGGTCAATTACCCATTTTTCAAGCTTCATATTGGGTATGCCGTATCTTAAAAGTCCTCCGACCGCATCACTCTTCTCAAAGACAGTTACGCTGTGTCCGCGCCTGTTCAGATCGTCAGCAACCGCAAGACCTGCCGGTCCCGAACCTATAACCGCAACCTTTTTCTGCGTCCTGTTTTTAGGCGGATTGGCTTTCGCTATGCCCTTTCCATAAGCATACTCGATAATAGCCCTTTCATTTTCACGAACCGAAACGCTGTCGCCATTCAGTCCGCAGGTGCAGGCTTTTTCGCAGAGAGCCGGGCAAACCCTGCAGGTAAATTCAGGAAAATTGCTCGTCTTTTTAAGCCTGTAATAAGCCTGCTCATAATTTCCCCTGTAAACCATATCATTCCATTCTGGAATGAGGTTATGAAGGGGACAGCCGGAAGTCATTCCCTTGATGCTTTCACCATACTGGCAGAAGGGCACACCGCATTCCATGCAGCGCGCTCCCTGCTCAGACTGTTCTTTGAGTGAAAGCATGATGTGAAATTCGTTAAAATTCTTTATTCTTTCCAAGGGTTCAAGAGCCTTTGACTCTGCCCTCTCATATTCTAAAAATCCTGTTGCCTTACCCATTTCAAGCACCCTCCTTCGTAACCTGTTCAAATGCTTCAATCTCTGCCTGCTCATGTGAAAGTCCTTTTTCTTCCATGTGCGCAAGCGTCTGCATCATCTTCTTGTAGTCATGAGGAATAATCTTCTTGAAATAGGGAAGCATTCCGGCGAAGTCTTCGAGTATTCTCCTGCCCTTTTCAGAGTTTGTTTCCGACACGTGCATTTCTATAAGCTTTTTAAGCTCCTGTACATCATATTTATCCGTTACCTGTTCTAAGGAAACCATTGCCTTATTTACCCGCTTGTAAAGAGTCAGGCTTTCATCTAAAACATAGGCAACTCCGCCGCTCATTCCTGCTGCAAAATTCTTGCCCGTAGGTCCGAGTATCAGAACCCTTCCGCCTGTCATGTATTCGCAGCCATGGTCGCCGCAGCCTTCAACTACAGCCGTAGCACCGGAGTTCCTTACCGCGAAACGTTCACCCGCAAGACCGTTGATAAAAGCTTTTCCGGAGGTTGCACCATAGAGCGCAACGTTACCGATTATGATATTATCTTCGGCATGATAATTAGCACCCTTGGCAGGCTTAACCACGATTTTGCCGCCCGAAAGACCTTTTCCGAGATAATCATTGCTGTCGCCTTCAAGTCTAAGGGTCAGCCCTTCCGGAATAAAGGCTCCGAATGACTGTCCGCCCGCTCCATGACATTTTACGGTATAGAAATTTTCTTCGAATTTCTCTCCCGTCTTTGTAATCTCGCTGCCAAAGAGGGTTCCAAATGCCCTGTCCGTATTCTTGACGCTGCAGTCAATTTCTGCGCTCTTGCCTTTTTTCAAAGAAGATTCTAATTTTGCATAAAGAACCTTTGAATCCAGCGTATCTGAAAGCCTGAAATCATAAAGGTCTTTCTTTTCATAATTTACAGCCGTCTTTTCAGCTTCAAGGATAGGCGAAAGGTCAACCCTTCCAACGATTTCATCATTGGTATTCTTACGCATTTCCAGAAGGTCAGTCCTGCCCACAAGCTCATCAACCGTCTTTATACCGAGCTTAGCCATGTATTCGCGTAGCTCCTCGGCAATGAAACGCATAAAGTTTACAACATATTCTGCCTTGCCGCGGAAACGTTTTCTGAGCTCAGGATTTTGTGTTGCAATTCCGACAGGGCAGGTATCTTTGTTGCAGACTCTCATCATTACGCAGCCGAGCGAAACGAGCGGTCCTGTAGCAAAACCAAACTCCTCTGCTCCGAGCATTGCAGCAATGGCAACGTCACGTCCTGTAAGAAGCTTACCGTCAGTCTCGATTATTACCCTGTTTCTTAAACCGTTTTTTATTAATGTCTGGTGTGTCTCGGCAAGTCCGATTTCCCAAGGCATACCCGCATTGTGAATTGACGTTATCGGAGCTGCGCCTGTTCCTCCGTCATAGCCTGAGATAAGTATAACCTGTGCTCCGGCTTTTGCCACACCTGATGCAATAGTTCCCACACCTGACTCCGACACAAGTTTTACACTGATTCTTGCGTCTTTGTTTGCATTTTTCAGGTCATAAATAAGCTCTGCCAGATCTTCTATGGAATAGATATCATGGTGCGGAGGCGGCGAAATCAGCGACACTCCGGGCGTAGACATTCTTGTTTTTGCAATCCATGGATAGACCTTTTTGCCGGGCAGATGTCCGCCCTCTCCGGGCTTCGCGCCCTGTGCCATTTTTATCTGTATCTCTTTGGCAGACACAAGATATTTTGAGGTAACACCAAATCTTCCAGAAGCCACCTGCTTTATTGCAGAGCATCTTTCGCTGTCGACAAGACGTTCATCATCTTCTCCGCCTTCACCGGTATTGCTCTTTGCATGGATACTGTTCATGGCAAGAGCAAGGGTTTCGTGTGCTTCCTTCGAAATTGAACCGTAGGACATGGCTCCCGTCTTAAAACGCTTAACGATAGAGTCAACCGGCTCAACCTCATCAATTGATATTGCATTTTTCGGATATTTAAATTCCAAAAGCCCTCTCAGTGCATACGGTCTGTCCTCTTTTGTAATCTTCTCACTGAATTCCTTGAAGAGCTTGTAGTCTCCGCTTCTCGTAGCGAACTGAAGCAGATGTATCGTTTCAGGATTGTAAAGATGCTCCTCACCTGTGGAACGCATCTTGTGATTTCCCATCGAGTCAAGGGATTCGTCAATATCAAGTCCGAGCGGGTCAAAGGCCTTGTCATGAAGCTTTTCAATAACTGACTCAATTTCTTTAAGTCCGATACCGCCGATACGGCTCACCGTTCCCTCGAAATATTTCTTTACAACCTCTTCGCTAAGACCTACTGCCTCAAATATTTTTGCACCCTGATAGGACTGGATAGTTGAGATACCCATCTTTGATGCGATTTTTACGATTCCTGTGATTACTGCCTTGTTGTAGTCATTTACAGCCGCATAATAATCCTTTTCGAGAAGCCCGTCATCAATCAGATCCTTTATGCTTTCCTGCACGAGATAAGGGCAGATTGCCGATGCACCGAAGCCCAGAAGCGTTGCAAAATGATGAACTGTCCTCGGTTCACCACTTTCAAGTATTATCGAAAGCTGGGTTCTCTTCTTGGTCTTTACAAGATACTGTTGCAAGGCTGAAACCGCCATAAGCGAAGGAATCGCAACATGATTTTCATCAATTCCCCTGTCAGAGAGAATTATGATATTTGCGCCGTCCTTGTAGGCTCTGTCCACTTCAACGAAAAGATGCTCAAGAGCCTTCTCCAGCGAAGTATTTTTATAATAGGTGATCGGAACCGTCTCTACCTTGAAGCCCTCGAATTTCATATCCCTGATTTTCAAAAGGTCGGTATTTGTCAGTATCGGATTGTTAATCCTTAAAAGATGACAGTTTTCCTCCCGTTCTTCAAGGATGTTTCCGGCAGATCCCAAAAATACAGTCGTTGCGGTCACGACTTCTTCTCTGATCGAGTCAATTGGCGGGTTCGTAACCTGTGCAAATCTCTGCTTGAAATAGTCAAAAAGCGGGTGGTATTTATCCTTTGAAAGTACCGGCAGCGGTACGTCCACGCCCATGGCACCTATACCCTCGCTGCCCGACGTTGCCATAGGCAGGATACTCTCCTTTATATCTTCATAGGAATATCCAAATGCCTTTTCAAGCTTCAGGCGCATCTCGCGGCTGTTTTCGTCGATTTTTTTATTCGGTATCTTTAGGTTTCTAAGCTCAACAAGCTGTTTATCAAGCCACTGTCCGAAAGGATTTCTGTTGATATATTTTTCCTTGATTTCCTCGTCGCCTAAAATTTTCCCGTTTACGGTATCGACAAGGAGCATTTTACCCGGACGCAGTCTGTCCTTATGCAGTATCTTTTCTTCGGCTATATCAAGAACGCCGACCTCTGATGAAAGTATCAGGCAGTCATCGTTTGTAACGTAATATCGTGAAGGCCTGAGTCCGTTCCTGTCAAGAACCGCACCCATGATATCTCCATCCGAGAAGAGGATTGATGCGGGACCGTCCCATGGCTCCATCATTGTCGCATAGTACTGATAGAAGTCCCTGCGTCTTTCATCCATGTCTTTATTGTTGGTCCATGGCTCAGGAATGGTTATCATAAGTGCAAGCGGCAGCGGCATTCCATTCATCATGAGAAATTCAAGTGAATTGTCGAACATTGCGCTGTCAGAACCCATTACGCTCACAACAGGCAGGATCTTAGCCATATCAGCTTCAAGAAGGGGCGAGCTCAATACCTCTTCTCTTGCCGTCATTTTATCGGCATTACCTTTGATGGTATTTATCTCACCGTTATGCACTATGAGTCTGTTCGGGTGAGCCCTCTCCCAGCTCGGAGTTGTATTTGTGGAAAATCTGCTGTGCACAAGTGCAATGGCAGACTCGAAATCCTTATCGCAGAGGTCGCCAAAGAAAAGTCTGAGCTGTCCTACCAGAAACATTCCCTTATAGACTATTGTTCTCGAAGATAAGGACGCAACGTAGGTGCTTCCTTCGTTTGTCTGCTCGAATATTCTTCTGACTACATAGAGGCGGCGGTCAAAATCTATTCCCCTGCTTACGTTTTCAGGTCTTTCGATAAATCCCTGCAATATGTAGGGCATGCATTCAGCCGCAGTTGTTCCGAGGATTTCTTTCTTTATCGGAACCTCTCTCCAACCGAGGAATTTCAAGCCTTCTTTTGCTGTGATTATCTCAAACATTTTTTTAGCGCGGTTTCTGTCTCTCTCCTTTTGCGGAAAGAAGAACATACCAACACCGTAGTCGCGTTCTTCTTTAAGTTTTATTCCTGCTTTTTCTGATTCTTTTTTGAAGAATTTATGGGATATCTGCAGAAGTATTCCAACTCCGTCTCCCGTTTTTCCTGATGCGTCTTTTCCGGCTCTATGCTCGAGGTTTTCCACGATTGACAGCGCATTTGACACAGTATCGTGGCTTTTTCTGCCCTTTACGTTTACAACTGCACCGATACCGCAGGCATCATGTTCAAAGTCAAAATTATCTGTCGGCATTTCTTTATTTCTCCTATGCTTGTTGTTATAAGTCACCTAACCGAGTACAACATCTGACCGTAAGTGGGATAGGGCCAGATATCGAGGGGGACGAGTCTTTCGAGTTCGTCGATGACCTCTCTGAGACTGTGCATCGAGCTCTCGATAGTCTCTCTGTGGTAAACGGCAAGTTCCTCGACATCTGACATCGACTCCTCTTTTTCCATATCCTTTTCAAGAGCTTCAAGTCTCGTCTGCATATTTTCAAGCAAAACTGCAATCCTGTTTAAGTGCTTTTCTTCGATGGAAGTAACTGCCGAAGATGAAGCTGCCTTCTTTGCGTTGATGGTGTCTGCAAGCTGCTTTTCGAATTTAAGCACCGCACCGAGGATATTTCTCCTTGCCATCATTGCAAGCGTCTGTGCCTCTATGTTGATCGTCTTATAATAGTTCTCGAAGAGAATTTCCTTACGGGCAAGTATTTCTGACTCGGTGTAAACGCCGTTCTTTATAAATACTTCCATGTTCTTCGGCTCTGTGAACTGCTTCAGGGCTTCGGGCGTTGAATGCAGGTTCAAAAGACCTCTCTTTTCAGCTTCTTCAACCCATTCCTGACTGTAACCGTTTCCGTTGAAGAGGATTCTCTTGTGGGCAGCAATCTCACTCTTGATAAGCTCTGAAAGTGCTTCATCAAAATTCTCAGCCTTTTCAAGTATATCTGCATATTCGTTCAGAGCTTCCGCAACAATGGTATTGAGGACAATGTTGCAGCCCGCAATGGAGTCATTCGAACCAAGGCTTCTAAACTCAAACTTGTTTCCGGTGAAGGCAAAAGGTGAAGTACGGTTTCTGTCGGTGGTGTCCTTCGGAATGTGCGGAAGAACGGCAGCACCTATTGACATAAGCTTTTTCTTTTTATCGTGATAATCAGTACCGTCTTCAATCGACTGAAGAACCGCTTCAAGCTCTTCGCCTAAGAATACGGACATAATTGCCGGCGGAGCCTCGTTTGCGCCAAGTCTGTGGTCGTTTCCGGCGGTTGCAACCGACATTCTGAGAAGTCCCTGATAATCATCTACAGCCTTGATGACAGCTGTAAGGAAAAGAAGGAACTGTGCGTTTCTTGAAGGTGTATCACCGGGTTCAAGCAGGTTCATGCCTGTATCAGTCGAAATCGACCAGTTATTGTGCTTACCTGAACCGTTCACACCGGCAAAGGGCTTCTCATGAAGCAGGCAAGCCATGCCATGACGCTGTGCAACAGTTTTCAAAAGCTCCATTGTAAGCTGGTTGTGATCGGTTGCAATGTTAGTTGTGGAGAAAACCGGGGCGAGCTCATGCTGTGCAGGGGCAACCTCATTATGCTCGGTTTTAGCATAAATACCGAGTTTCCAGAGCTCTTCGTCAAGGTCAGCCATGAACTCTTTTACGCGGGGTTTGATCTTTCCAAAATAGTGGTCGTCGAGCTCCTGACCCTTTGGCGGCCTTGAACCGAAGAGGGTTCGGCCTGTGTAGATAAGGTCGGGTCTTTTCTTATAAACCTCCATATCTATAAGGAAATATTCCTGTTCGGGTCCAACAGTCGTGATAACCCTTGAAGCATCTTCGTTTCCGAATAATTTAAGTGCCCTCATTGCAGCCTTATCAAGAGCCTGCATGGAACGAAGGAGCGGTGTTTTCTTATCAAGTGCCTCACCGCTGTAAGAGCAGAACGCGGTCGGAATACAGAGGCAGTCATCCTTTATAAATGCGTATGAGGTCGGATCCCAAGCCGTATAGCCTCTTGCCTCAAAGGTTGCCCTGAGTCCGCCTGACGGAAAGGATGATGCATCCGGTTCACCCTTTACAAGTTCTTTCCCGGAAAACTCCATAATTACCCTTCCGCCTGCTTCCGGTGAAATAAAGCTGTCGTGTTTCTCGGCAGTTACGCCCGTCATCGGCTGGAACCAGTGTGTGAAATGTGTTGCACCGTTCTCCGTAGCCCAATCCTTCATTGCCTCAGCCACAACATTTGCGAGGTCAAGCTGCAAATGCAGTCCGTCTTCGATAGTCTTCATCAAAGCCCTGTAAATATCCTTGGGCAGCTTCTTTCTCATCACTTCGTCATTGAAAACTTTGCTTCCAAAAATTTCAGGTACGTTCTTAGTCATGATTTTCTCTCCTCCTTTAACAACATATGTTCTACACTTACATACTGTTCCGGATGTCCGTTTTTGCAACGCCATTGCTCAAATCTTGCGATTTGGCAGCCGGCGGCAAAAAAGGCTCCTTATTCATTCACCACTTGCACCATAGTTTGATAATACTCTTGCTGACGGGTCGTTTACGTTACAGCCTTCCCATTCCTTATTCGGCATCCAGAAATCAGCAACCATTTCTGCCTGTCCGGGGAAATATTTTTCAAAAAGTTCCCTGTATAGCAAAGACTCCTTTGTGAAGGGTCTTGCAAATTCATACTTACTTATTTTCTCTTCGAATTCCTCATCGCTGTACAATCCATTTGCATATTCCTTTATATAGTCAACCATTGAATGGCCTACGGCATCGGAGAAAGCTGCTTTTTCCCTGAAAAGCAGATCATGGGGTAAATAATCATCTCCCTCGAAGGCATGTCTCAATAGATATTTGCCTTTGTTATATTTATTCATCTTCATTTCAGGGTCTATGCTCATTACATAAGAGACAAAATCCAAATCCCCGAAGGGCACTCTCGCTTCCATCGAATGTGTCGAAATGCATCTGTCCGCCCTCAGTACGTCGTACATATAAAGCTCTCTCAAACGCTTCTCAGCTTCTGTCTGGAAGCTCTCAGCATCAGGTGCGAAATCAGTATATTTATAACCGAATATCTCATCTGAAATTTCTCCGGTCAAAAGCACCCTCACATCAGTCCTTTCCCTGATCGCCTTACAACAGAGGTACATTCCCATGCTTGCGCGGATTGTCGTAATGTCATAGGTTCCGAGCTCTGCAATGACTTCTTCGAGAGAATTTATAACCGTATCTCTGTCGATGATAACCTCTGTATGGTCAGCACCGATATAATCCGCAGCTTCTTTTGCATATTTAAGGTCTATCGCGTCCTCATTCATTCCTATCGCAAAGGTTCTTATCGGTTTATCAAGAAGCTTCTGCGAAATCGCACATACTAAAGAACTGTCAAGTCCTCCCGAAAGAAGAAATCCTAAAGGTGCATCGGAGTCAAGTCTTTTCTCCACACCCTTTACCAGCTTTTCTTTGATATTTTTGCAGACGGTTTCCAAATCGTCCTTTATGTATTCCTGCCTTGCAGCAAGGTTTCTGTAGCAGATAAATTCTCCGTCTTTGTAATAATATCCCGGCGGAAAAGCCTTTATCTCATCCGTAAGTCCTACAAGGTTCTTGGCTTCCGATGCAAATATTATCTCTTTGTCAGCTGTATATCCATAGAAAAGAGGTCTTATGCCTATCGGGTCTCTTGCAGCTATGAGTGTGTCTTTATCGTCGTCATAGATCACAAGTGCAAATTCCGCATCAAGTCTTTCAAACATTTCCGTTCCGTATTTTTCATACATCGGGAGAATTATCTCGCAGTCAGACTCACTTTCGAATCTGTAGCCTGCCTTTATCAGATTTTCCTTTTCCTTACGGAAACCATACAACTCACCATTGCAGATGGCATAATTATTATTCAGATTAAATGGCTGCATGCCTTTCTCTGTCAAACCCATGATTGAAAGTCTCTGAAAGCATAAATTATAATTACCGGCCTTGACTATCCTCTCCATATCAGGACCTCTGGAAATCGTCTTGTCAAGGGCTGCTCTCAACTGCTTGTCTGAGATACCCTTAGCCGGTACAGCCATAATGGAACACATACTAAATCTCCTCCTATGCGAATAAGTTTTAAACGACAAAAAGGCGCTGTAAACAAACGAAATAAACGTTCATTTACAGCGCCTTTGCTGTCGTGAATTTTTATGCTATTTTATTACAAGCCTTATGTGTCTGTCAAGTGGAAATTTTAAAAAAGATTTTTATTTATTCCACAAAACCTACAATCATGAGGGCTCTTTAAATTCTCCGGTGCTAACTTTCCGCTTCCATCAAAGGAACTAATCATGCTCTCACAGATTTCTGAAAAAGCAGGTTAAACATATGGTTGAACTTATTTAGAGCACTCTGGCAGGTTTCCGATTTGATACTTGCAAAGGAAACAAAAATAACCGGCCAGTTTCCGGGTGCCAAGTTCCTGATTTTGCACACATTTTCAAGGCTAAATATATTATTCTATTTGTATATATAGATGATATCAGGGTCAAAAATTTCTACATTATATCAGGAGGCCAAACAAAATGGATAAGAAAATTTACTTGCGACCGGAACACGCCAGTATTGAAAAGGGTATTGAATTTATCCGCAGTAACCTGAAGGAAAGGAATCTCCCCTCGAAGGCAATTGCAAAGGCTTTGCTGACTTCCGAAGAAGTGCTTGCAAAACTTATTTCCAACAGGGAAGATGAAAAAACACCTATTTCTATCGAATTCGCCGGTTTGTTTGGTGATATAGAAATAAATTTCAAAGGAAAAGGCTCTCCCTTCTCATCAGTAGATATAGAAAAAAATTTCATGTTTGAGCAGGAAAATGAAGAAGCCAACATCATTCTCCGCAATCTCATGGACAGAATACTCGGAGACCATCTCCAGATAAAGAACTCAAACGGATACAGCTTCGTTTCCATAAAAGCGAAGAAATCCAACTATTCAGGACTTATCTATACCCTTATCGCTCTTATACTCGGAGTGCTTACAGGATATATCATGAAAACCGCACTGCCGGCAGATTTATCCAAGGCAGTCAGCAGTAACCTCTTTGTCACTGTGCATACTATCTTTATGAATGCACTCAAAATGATAGTTGCTCCGCTGGTATTCTGTTCTGTTGCAGCCAGCATAGCAAACTTCGGTGATTTGAAGGCATTAGGCAGAATAGCCCTGAAAATAATAGTAGCATACCTCGCCACCTCTGTCATAGCGATTACTGTCGGTTTCTTCACCTATCAGTTCTTCCCGATCGGGGACCCGTCAATGGCAGCGGCTGTTTCCGGAGAAGATGCAGCTTCCACACTTGCCAAAGGTGAAGGAGTCGTAATATCCCTAAAGGATACTATAGTAGGAATAGTTCCCACTGATATCATCACGCCTTTCCAGAAGTCGGATATGCTTCAGATAATCTTTATGGCTGTTATCATCGGAATTTCGGTTTCGTTACTTTCTAAAAAGTATCCGATGGCACAGCAGATGATAATAACCTTAGATGCCATTACATCAAGGATTACATCAGGTCTGGTAAAATATATACCTCTGGTAGTATTTTTCTCCATGGCGAAGATTATGATTTCCATAAATCTGGGAACCCTGATGAATGTGGCATTGTGGGTACCTGTTATCTATGCCGGTGATATCTTAATGATAATAATCTATCTGCTGCTTTTGCTTGTATTCGCAGGACTGAACCCTATGAAATTCCTTTCGAAATACTATCCTGCAATGTTTTCCGCCTTTACAATGGCTTCGAGTAATGCGGCTCTGCCCTCATCCATCAAACAGTGTGAGGCATTGGGCGTTTCGCAGAAGGTCTATTCATTCTCCCTTCCGATGGGAGCTACCATAAATATGGACGGAAGCTGTATCTCGCTTATGATAACCTCGTTATTCTTTGCGAAAATCTTCAACATTCCGGTAACGAGCGGAGTTTTGCTTTCACTCTTTATAGCGATCATGGTGCTTTCAGTAGGAAGTCCCGGAGTACCCGGCGGTAATATCGTATGTATAGCTCTCCTTGCTCCGCAGATAGGAGTGCCCCCCGAAGCCATAAGCCTCGTTATGGGACTCTATCCTATCGTCGGAATGATGCAGACCTGCGCAAATGTCACAGGAGATGCCGTTGTAACAACGATTATTGCCAAGCAGGAAAAACTTGTTAATATAGAAAAGTTCAACTCATAATCTTTTTAAAAAGCTGCTTTTATTTCATAAATTCCGGCACCGTTGGAGGGTACGTATTTTATCTGCGTATCTCCAACGGTTGTCCATGTACCGACCTTCAGACCTGCTTCATTTGTATCATCCCAGCTCGAATATATAGCTTCCGCGACCTTGTCACCCGAACGGCTGATAAGATAGATCCATGCTTCCATCCCTACCTTCCCCTTCTTGTGTCATAAAGGAAGGTGCCAAATGCGGAATCGGCTGTTCATACACCAGATGCAAAAGTCTATGGAACAGTCCAATGGAAAAATTGTCCCGTCAAAATCATATACGTTCATATCTCATTATTTTCCCTTACAAGTATCACATCAAAAGCTGATCAAATCCCGTAACCTCCATGATATCTCTCACATTGTCATTCACACCGACCAGTTGAAAACGGCTCTTGTCCTCCAGAGACTTATACATCATTAGAAGAACCCTGAGACCGGCGGAGGAAACATACGACATCTTCTCCAGATTGATTTCTATCTCTTTAACTCCTTCGGATGCCTTGAACTTCTCCAACAACTCCGGTGCAGTAATTGTATCCATTCTTCCCTGAATTTGTGCAGAGAATTTTCCATCCTTAAACTCCGAATTAACAGCAAATGGAAGATCCTTATCTATTTCAATTCCGCTGTTTTCCTTTACCGTCAACTCCCAAAAATACATATCCCTGAACACATCACGAACGTCCGTCTCAACCTGTGGCATGGCTTTTAGTGCGCCGAGCTGTTCCGGCAGATAATCCGCCATGCTGATTTTTTCAGCAGCAAAGCCCATCTTCTCAATAAAGGCCATAATTTCTTCATCAGTGTTTTTAAATATCACGTTGTCATAAAATTTTACATCGGCAACCGCACCGGCAGCTTTCTTCGTGACAGCAGCGTAAAGCGCGACCATACCCGGATCATGTTCCAGAATAGCATCAGCAATGGTCTGATCGTGTGTATAGTATGCCCGGTCAACAATGATCCAGCTTCCGCCATGTTTCTGAAGAAGGCGGCGGATATTTGCAAAGACCTCTTCCAACTCATGCTGGGAAAAATACATCAGGAGACCTTCTGTGGTGATCAGCAGCTTCTTCTCACCTTCCAGTGCCTTCTCCATAGTCTCATAGTTTGTCGCATCAACGGCATCATAATGGATGGCATTATCACCGCCATGAATCTTCGCTGCGGCAGGTCCTATAACATCGATTACAGCAGGAAGATCAAAACCATGATAAGATCTCCCCTGACGAGACATTTTGATACCGCGTGCAGTATATCCACAGGGCAGGTCTACTACGACGCAATCCGGAAACGTCTCAATCAGTTTATTAACTGTCTGGAAACGTGATTCTGTGTATACCGCGTATACAGGAAACAGCTTTTTTACCTGTTCCGCTACTTCCGGCGACACTACCGCATCAGATTTTTCATTTCCAATCTGATTGAATCCAAGAATTCCAAGAAGCTGTTTGGAATCCTCATCTCCTGCTGCCGCGTCCAGTTGTATGCATGACTTCGCCGTATTAAATACAGGATTTACGATTTCTCTCAGTTCCTGAACGTTGTCCATTTTTTTCTCCTTTCATGCACTCAATGTATCCAGTTTGTTCCTTTTATTATACCAAAATAACTGCAAATTATCCCATTTTATTTGTATGCCGCCACTTAACTATCGATGCACCGATGATTATCACATATCCGATTATGCTGTAGATGTTCGGGACTTCTCCGAGGAATGCAATTCCAAGTATTGCGGCAAATATAACCTGCGTGTAGTCGAATACGGAAATTTCCTTGGCCGGCGCAAGACTGTAGGCTTTCGTGATACAGAACTGCGCCGAGGCTGCCGCTGTTCCGGCTGCAATCAGGCATAACCACTGCCTCAATGACATTGGCTGAAAGTTCAATATCATATTTGGTAAAGTAACGATGACCGAAAATACCGAGAAAAAGAAAACTATGATCGGTCCCCTCTCTCCCATCATTCCAAGCTTTCTCACAAAAGTATAAGCCGTACCGGCAAAAAATCCGCTCATAAGCCCTACTAATGCCGGAAGGCTCGCAATACCTGATGTTGGCTGCACGATAAAGAGAACTCCTACAAAAGCAATTGCGACCATAAGACATTCAAAACGGGTCGGAACCTCTTTAAGAATAAATACAGACATTATTATCGCGAAAAAAGGTGACATTTTATTTAAGATGTTTGCATCCGCTATAACGAGATGGTCTATCGCCCAGAAATTCATTATCAGACCTATGGTTCCCAAAAAGCACCTGAAAAAGAGTTCCTTGTATACGCCCTTTTGCACCTTAAAGCCCTTTTCTGATTTCGCAAGTGTTATCGTGGCAATAACAGCTGCAACCGCATTTCTGAAAAATGCTTTCTGCATAGTCGGAATATCACCCGACATCCGCACAAAGAAAGCCATCAGGGCAAAGCCCAGAGCTTCGCTTATAACGAACAGTATTGCCAGACTGTGTCTGTTAGCTGTCTCTTTTTCTTCCGTATCAGATAATTTTAATTCCATAATAATAGCTCCTATAATACACGTTGAATGGTATCATTCGTTTTATTTCTTGAACTTGTCAGCACTGTCGTTATCGGCGGTACGGTAACCGGCTTCAGTCCTATATCCACCGCAGGAGCGTTGATCATGGCTGCCGTAGGACAGCATGCCGAGTGTGAAAAACGCTATCCTCAGGATAAGCAAAAAACCTCTTAAGCCAAATC
>CAJOPI010000298.1 GCA_905236275.1 uncultured Lachnospiraceae bacterium
GACAAATGTTGATACGATCGCAAACAATCTCGCGAATGTAAATACCACAGGTTATAAAGAAGAAACTGTGGAATTTAAATCACTTTTGTATCAGACACTTCAGACGGCAACAACTACGGCGAATGGTGAAGCAAAACCCATATCAGCCCAGGTTGGACTTGGCGTAAGAAATTCAGCAATCACATCACAGTTTGTTCAGGGAGCCTTTGTAGCACACGATTCGAATACATCACTGGCTATTGATGGTCATGGATTCTTTGCAGTGCGGGGGGATGACGGAAACAACTATTACACCAGAAACGGTGAATTCGTTTTGGCACTTAATGCCGACAATACCCTTACACTTACAACTACAGACGGTCTTCCGGTTCTTGATGTTGATGGACAGATTATAAAGCTTGACGCGGGAATGATATCAAACCGCGTTACAATAGGCGAAGACGGAACCCTTTATTATCCCGATGATGATGGAACCCCTAAAGCAACGGATTTCCAGATAGGACTTTATCAGTTCAATAACCCTAAAGGTCTTACGAAGGTTGGAAGCAGCCTTTATGCAGTATCGGCAGCTTCGGGCGCAGCCCTGAACGAAGATACCAACGACAACCTCGTTAAATCCAGCCTCGCAGTAGGATACCTCGAAGGCTCAAACGTACAGATTGCAACCGAGATGGTTAACCTCATCATCGCACAGAGAGCCTACGAGTCCAACTCAAAGGCAATCACAACCTCTGACGACATGATGCAGGTCGCTAACCAGCTTAAGAGTTGATAATAATTGTGCGGATAGCAGATGTGTAAGGTCGGCGTATTAAGCTTTGAAATTACTTTTTGACCGCGCTCAAAAACGTTTTTGCGCGGCAAAAAGTCATTTCAATAGCTTAATACGATTACCGTATTGGGGGAAGGCTTATGAATGTGACTGATATTTCAACAAATTACGTTACAAGTATGCTGGATAACAGCATATCATCGGCGGCGGTGGCAAATGCAAAAAGAGCTGCGGCAGACGTGACAAATGCGTCAAAAGAAGATGACGAAGAACTTATGAATGCCTGTAAGAACTTCGAAGAATACTTTATAGAGCAGATATTGAAAGAAGGCTTCAAAACCATAAACCGGGATACGAGCGGAATGGCAGCTTCTTCGCAATCACTGCTCAGCTATTACGAGGACGGCTTTGCAAAAGAAGTTGCATCGGCAGCTACGGATCATGGAGGATACGGACTGGCGCAGCTTATGTATGAGCAGATGCACAGGGAGACCTTCACGATGGATGAAGTCCGGCAGAGAGAGGCTGAAAAAGCTGCTGCCGAGAGCGGTGAGACTTCGGAAACGTCCTCAACAGAGGAAGCTTAAGTGACTATTGAAGGATTTGTAGAACATATTATATATAGAAGTGCGGAAACGGCCTACACAGTGCTGGAACTTAATACCGGTGATGGTAACGAGTTAACACTTGTAGGCGTTTTTTCTGTTATAGACGAGGGCGATTATCTTGAAGCTGATGGGGAAATGGTCAAGCACCCTTCCTACGGGCTTCAGTTCAAGATGGGAAGCTACAGGCTGAAAGTGCCGGAAGACAGCGATTCGATGCTGATATATCTTTCGTCCGGTGCGGTCAGTGGTATAAGAGAAGCACTTGCAAAAAGAATAGTAAAAAAATTCGGTGATGATACCTTCAGGATAATGTCTGAAGAACCGGAACGCCTTGCGGAGATAAAGGGAATAAGCATCGCTAAGGCACAGAAAATAGCGGCCTCCTTTGCGGAAAAGGCCGGAATGAGACAGGCCATGATGTTTTTGCAGAAATATGGCATTTCAAACCTCATGGCGGTCAAGGTATATGAGAAATACCATGAAAAAATGTATGGGATAATAGAGGAAAATCCCTACAGAATGTGCGAGGACATACCGGGAATCGGTTTCAAGAAAGCTGACGAGATAGCTGAAAAAGCCGGAATCGAAAGACATTCACCTTTCAGGATAAGGGCGGGGATACTCCATACCCTAAAAAATGCCTCAAATGAGGGGAATGTCTATATTGGTGAGGTCGAGCTTATGGAGCGTACAGCTTCTATGCTTGCAGTAGAGCAGGATGAGGTGGACTCGGCATTGAGCGAACTCGCGATAGAAAGAGAAGTTATATGCAGGAAAACGGACGATGGTACTGCAGTTTACCTTGCTTCGTTTTACATGATGGAGATAGAATGCGCAAAGCTTTTGGATGACTTGGATCTGCGCATAGAGCTGCCGGAGGAAGAGGTCAGCGAGGCAGTCAGGACGATTGAAAAAAAGACCGGACTGACGCTTGAGGAACACCAGAAAGCCGCGGTCATGAAGGCTATAGGCAATGGAGTCTTTATAATGACCGGAGGCCCCGGAACCGGAAAGACTACAACGCTTAAGGTTCTTCTGAACTTCTATACGGCTGCGGGGATGAGCGTTATGCTTGCCGCTCCGACGGGACGCGCGGCGAGGAGAATGAGCGAGGCTACCGGAATGGGAGCCCGCACGATACACAGGCTTTTGGAAGTCAGCGGAGGAGCACCGGACAGCGATTCGGCGAGAATATTTCAAAGAAATATGGATAATCCGCTGGAGACAGATGTTGTTGTCGTGGATGAGATGTCGATGGTTGACCTGCCTCTTTTCAGGGCACTTTTGAGAGCGGTTTCGCCAGGAACACGACTTATAATGGTCGGAGATGAGCACCAGCTTCCGAGTGTTGGTCCGGGTGCCGTACTTAAGGATCTGATAGCATCGGGGCAGTTTGAAACGGTTACCCTGAAAAAAATATTCCGGCAGGCAGGAGAAAGCGACATTGTTATGAACGCCCATGCCATATTGGGCGGAAAAGTTCCTGCGATGGATAATAAGAGCAAGGACTTTTATTTCCTTTCAAGAAGCGATGCGGAAGAAATAATGCAGGGAGTGATTTATCTCGTTTCCCGGAAGCTTCCGCCCTATGTCAAAGCGGACCCTATGGAAATACAGGTCATGACGCCTATGAAAAAGGGTCTTCTCGGAGTAGAGGCGATGAACAGGAGACTGCAGGAGGCTCTGAATCCACAGAACGGCAGAAAATACGAGAAAAATTTCGGCAGCTGGGTTCTTCGCGTAGGTGACAAGGTCATGCAGACGAGGAACAATTATCAGCTTGAATGGGAGCTGGAGAGAGAAGATTCTTCCCTGCAGGAGAGCGGAAGTGGAGTCTTTAACGGTGATATGGGAATCGTTACTTCCATAGATCCGGCATTCGGGGATATAAACGTGCTTTTTGACGATGGACGGAAGGTGAAATATCCGGCGGCGTCAGCGAGTGAACTTGAACTCGCCTACGCCATAACCATTCATAAATCACAGGGTTCTGAATATCCTGCGGTTGTACTGCCGCTTTTGTCGGGGCCTGAGATACTTATGAACAGAAATCTTATTTATACTGCGATAACAAGAGCGAAGAGCTGTGTTGTGATAATTGGCAGAAAATCTACGGTAGAGGACATGATAATGAATACCAATGAGCAGAAAAGATATACGTCCCTTGCCGAAAGAATCAGGGAAGTATTTAAGTTAGAGAGGCAATAGGGATTTATTGAGTTTTAAGGATTTAATCATAGATATAATTTATCCAAGGAGGTGTCCTGTATGCGATGATCTTTTAAGACTGGGAGGAGGACTGATATGTCCGAATTGCCGGAAAAAGCTTATTGTTGTGGGGACGGTGAGCTGCAGGAAGTGTGGGAAAAGATTGAATGACGACACGAAAGAATACTGTGAAGACTGCGAAAAGGAAGAGCATTACTTCACAAAGGCAAGGTCGGCATTTATCTATAATGATGCTATGAGAAAGTCGGTACTGCGCTACAAAAATCATGGGAGACGGGAATATGCGGAATTTTATGCGAAAGCAATTTCGGCATTTCTCGGAAAGGAGATAAGGGCGTTTAAGGCAGATGGACTTATAGCTGTTCCTGTGGGCAGAAAGACATTAGAGAAAAGAGGTTTCAATCAGGCGGAGCTTATAGCGGAAAAAGTAGCTGAAAATCTCGGGATAAGCTTCTACAAAGACTATATGAGCCGGGTCAGTGATTCAGCAAAGCAGAAAACCCTTAGCAGAGCTGAAAGACGTAAAAATTTGAAAAGGGCTTTTATAATCAATCGAAATGATGTAAAATTAAGAAGGGTGTTAGTTCTTGATGATGTGTATACAACAGGGAGCACTGCGGATGAGATTTCCCTTGAACTACGCAGGTCAGGAGCCGGATCAGTAATGATGGTAAGCCTTTGCAGTGGGGCACCGACATGAAAGACAACTAAACAACGGAAACTTTGAATTCTCTATGAAGGGGGTATTCTTATGAATGTTAGGAATTGCAGAAAATGCGGTAAGATTTTTAATTATCTGTCAGGACTGCCTATTTGCGATAACTGTAAGAGAAAGATGGAGGAGCAGTTCCAGATTGTAAAAGCGTATATTCGCAGCCATCCGGGTACTAATATCAAGGAAACCTCAGAAGAGTGTGAGGTTGAGACTTCTCTTATCAAGCAGTGGATAAGGGAGGAAAGGCTTGAGCTTGAAGGAAGTGACGGAGAGATTGTCTGTGAAAACTGCGGTAAGGCAATAAGTACAGGTCGTCTCTGCGAGGAATGTAAGAAGACTATGGCAAACGGATTCGAGGATTCGATAAAGAAGCCTGAAATGCCTAAGCCGGAGCCTAAGAAGCCGGATGTTTCTTCCGGAAATAAGATGCGCTTCCTCAGACATTGAATCTAAGGATATGATTGAAAAAGACAGAATCATGCTGATGACCAGAATGGCATCATACGAAAATACAGAAGGAAAGAAAATGATCCGTATTACTGACTATTTCCGGGGCGATTATGTC
>CAJOPI010000299.1 GCA_905236275.1 uncultured Lachnospiraceae bacterium
ATCTCTTCCATCTTCCTGACACCTTCCATAGCCTGTGCCATTATCTCGTCATTGATCTTACGACCATCCTCATAATACTGTGTGCAGGCTTCAGTTGTAATAGTGAAGCCCTGGGGTACAGGAAGTCCTATCGAAGTCATCTCTGCGAGGTTTGCACCCTTACCGCCAAGAAGGTTACGCATTGTCATGTCGCCTTCACTGAACATATAAACCCATTTACTCATTTTTTTTCCTCCAAACTTTTCTGTGGCCATTATTTGTTTCAATCATTCAGGAAAAATTTTCCAGTCTTCTCAATCATGGATTCTTAGCTTGCTGAACAATTTTTGTTATTTTCGACCCACGATTGATATTGTAACACATTAAAACTATCTGAACAAATCAAAAATATTCGAGTTAATCATTGTTTTCTGTACAAATTGCCATATTTTTCCCAATGTTAAACATTTAACGTCATCTTGTGGTACAATGGAAGTAATTTTTCATTTTTAGAAATTGTAAACCGGAGGGATTACGATGAATTATTCCAAATCAGGAGCCCGCAGAAGGCTTAGCCGCGTAAGTTCACTTGCGCCGGGCTTTTCACATACACTGACTGTACTGACCGCACACGCACTTGTAATAGGCATTGTTGCCGCCATAGTAGTAGGCACTGCCGCAGGAATCGGAATCTTTAAAGGTGTCATCGCCTCCTCTCCCGAAATAAACGACAGCGACATCCGCCCCGTCGGCTACTCCTCAGTAATCTACGATTCAGAGGGCAATCAGATAACCAAGCTTGTTGCTGCTGATTCTAACCGTATCTACATGACCATCGACAAAATCCCCCTCGATCTCCAGCATGCCTTTGTTGCCATCGAGGACGAAAGATTTTATTCCCATAACGGAATCGACCTTAAAGGTATCGTCCGCGCTGCCGTTACCGGTATAAGCAAAAGGGATTTTTCACAGGGCGCAAGTACCATAACCCAGCAGCTTATCAAAAACAACGTCTTTACCGGCTGGACGACCGAATCCTCTTTTGCGGAAAAGCTTAAGCGTAAGATACAGGAACAGTACCTCGCCGTTGAGCTCGAAAAGCAGGAGGGAGTTTCAAAAGACACGATTTTAGAGCTTTACTTAAATACGATCAACTTAGGTCAGAACACCTTAGGTGTTCAGGCTGCGTCACTGCGCTATTTCAACAAGAACGTTTCCGAGCTTAATCTCTCGGAATGTGCCGTAATCGCCGGCATAACTCAGAATCCTTCCAAATACAATCCTATTTCCCACCCCGACAACAATTCCGAGAGAAGGGCTAAGGTTCTCAAAAATATGCTCGACCAGGGCTATATAACACAGACAGCTTATAACAACGCTGTTGAGGATGATGTCTATTCAAGGATTCAGGTAGTCAATGCAAATGTCGAAAGCAACAGCATAAATACCTATTTCGTGGATGCCCTCACAAACCAGGTTTTAAGCGATATGGTGGAAACGCTTGGTTACACCGAAACCCAGGCATACAACCAGCTTTATTCAGGCGGACTTTCCATCTACACCACCCAGGACCCTGCAATACAGTCTACAGTTGACGAAATTACCGGAAACGAGGAAAACTACCCGTCAGGAACCAAATATCTACTCGACTATACCCTGACGGTATCCGATTCGGAAGGTGAATACCACAACTATTCCTCAGAGATGATGCAGGACTGGTTTGCCTCGAACGGTTACAGCTCCAAGAGGCTTTTTTCAAGCGTCGAGGATGCCGAAGCCGCAAGCGAAGCCTACAAGGAGTCCATACTTGCAGAGGGCTACAGCTTTGTCTCCGATAATTTCTCTACTGCCCCGCAGCCCCAGATTTCACTCTCTATAATTGACCCGAAAACCGGCGAAGTAAAAGCAATCGTCGGAGGCCGCGGAAAAAAGAGTGCGTCCCTTACCCTGAACCGCGCTACGGATACCACAAGACAGCCCGGTTCAACCTTTAAGGTTGTTTCAACCTATGCCCCCGCTTTTGACTCGGCAGGGCTCACACTGGCTTCGACGGAGGTTGACGAACCCTTCAGCTACACAAACGGTCGTCCTGTTTCCAACTGGTATTCAGGTTATAAGGGGATATGTACTCTCCGATACGGAATTGAACAGTCCTTAAACATAATAGCCGTCAAAACGCTCACGAAGATCACTCCCGAGCTCGGCTTCAAATACCTTCAGGATATGGGCTTTACAACCCTTGTTGAAAGACGTGTAACCTCTGACGGGAAGGTATTTTCCGACAAGACCCAGACACTTGCCCTCGGAGGTATTACGGACGGGGTAAAAAATATTGAGCTCAATGCTGCTTATGCAGGCATAGCAAACGGCGGTGTTTATTGTAAGCCGCGTTTCTACACAAAGATATATGACCACGACGGAAATATACTTATAAATAACAGCATAGATTCAAAGAGGGTACTTAAGGCAACCACAGCCTATCTTCTGACCTCCGCAATGGAAGATGTTATTTCAAAGGGTACGGGAACCTATGTTAGTTTTGATGGAATGTCCCTTGCCGGAAAGACAGGGACCACTTCCGATAATAAGGATGTCTGGTTTGCCGGTTTTTCGCCTTATTACTGCTGCACCACCTGGGCGGGCTACGACAACAATGTACAGCTTTCAACCAAAGACGAACAGCATCTTGCAAAAACAATGTGGAAGCTTTCCATGAAGGCAATTCATGAAGGACTTGAAAACAAAGAATTTACAAAGCCTGACGGCATCGTCCAGAAGGCTGTCTGCTCAAAATCAGGAAAGCTTGCGGTTGACGGTCTCTGTTCTGTTGACGGAAGTGCCAAGACCGAGTATTTTGACAAGGAAACCCTGCCGAAAGAAAGCTGCAATGTACATGTTTCGGGATATGTATGTGCTGAAACGGGACTTCGAGCAAATGATACCTGTCCCTACAAGACTGTTGGTGTCTATGTCGAAGGCGAAACCGAATACTGTCCCCACAATGTTGCAAACGGATTTATTGCCATCACTCCCGATATGTCAACTCTCCTTCCTGCAGCAGATCCTTCCGCAGCAACGCCTCTGATTCCGGGAGCAGATACAGCAGCTCCCGTAGAAGGAGCTGCTGACTAGTTTACTGTTCATAAGTAATAAAAGACAAAAACCCGAAAGCATTCACAAACGTGATACTTTCGGGTTTTTCCGCTCCTGCTGGAACCGAGAGTCGAACTCGGGACCTCATCACAACCAATGATTATAGATTATGTCTCAAATCCGCATTTTAAGCGGTTTTGTGCCCAAAGGTTCACAAAAAGTTCTCATTGTCCTTAATGACTAATGCGATTGCCGTCAGTGTGCTTATATAGCTTGACGATGTAGCCCATCCATCTACCTTTATCCTGCGGATATAATTCACGTTATCGGTTACTCCGACAAGATTTTTATAGCGCTTCATTCCCGTGATGAATTCACAGTAACCTTTTATGCCTTCTTCCATATTTGCATACTACGAGCCTTTTTACCCTGTCGTCCGAGAACGCGTTCATGATATCCCTTAGATAAGGAGTCCTTGACGTTCTCCAGTTGCCCGCTTCCGCGCTCCGTTTTATCCGGAGCATTCCAGTTATGTGACTTTTGAATAATCTATAACCGAATTTTAGTTATCCTCTATTCCGCTCTGAGTATCACCTATGAGCTGATTAACAAGTTTCTCGGCTTTTTCGTAATCCTTACTTTCCAAAGCTTCTTTCAGGTCTTTTAAATCCTGCAGGAGTCTTCTCAGATAGCTCTTAAATACGCTCATTATGTTTTCCTCCATTTCATCCACCTTCTTTCAGGCATTTTCTTTTATAAAATTTTCCATAAGCTTCGTGATTGCCGCTGCCGCGCTCCGTTTTATCCAGAGCATTCCGGTTATGCGACTTTTGAATAATCTATAACCGATACATCCTGCAGAAGCTGTTTTGCAGATGATACAAGCTCTTCAAGATGAGCAGACA
>CAJOPI010000300.1 GCA_905236275.1 uncultured Lachnospiraceae bacterium
CAGCCTCCGCAACAACAGATGATCCGGTTCGCCAGGGTTATATAAATATGACGGGAACTTTTTTTGACACCATTGTTGTCTGTTCCATAACAGGTCTTGTAATTGCTTCGTCAGGCGTTCTTGGAACAGTAAATGCAGATGGAACTGTTCTCAGTGCAGTACCCTTGACAATGGCTGCTTTTTCATCGGCAATAGGACCGGCAGGTTCGTATCTTGTTTCAATAGGAATAGTTCTTTTTGCCTTTTCAACGATAATCGGTTGGGAATATCATGGCGAGAAAGCACTTGAATATATTATCCCGAACAGGAAAGTGCTCCTTGCTTACAGAATCATATATTCACTGATTGTTTTTGTCGGGGCAACACAAAAGCTTGAACTTATATGGAACATTTCGGATATTATGAATGCCCTGATGTCAGTTCCGAATCTTATTTCCTTGCTTGCAATGAGTGGAATTGTTGTGGAAGAAACAAACAGATATCAGGAAATTATTATTAAGGAAAAATCTAAATAACTGAAAACTTGTGTATGCTGCATACATTAAACAATATACAAATGTGTTGACTTTGTGAAAAAACTGTTATACAATCTTATTCGTGAGTAAGAAATAGTAAGACATTTATAGATAAGGAACGCCCAAATTATCAGAGCCTTATCAGAAAATCAGTCATAATCCATGCGTTTTGACTGATTTTTTGGTATGGCTCTTTTTTGTTTTTTGTAGGGGAAAGCTAATTTGTGAGGGAGAAAAATGAAACGTAAGGCATTATGGAGGAAGAGACTTGCGGTTGTTCTTGGAGCGACCATGCTTTTTTCTGCTAATACAGCATCAACATCTGCTGAGGAAGAAGAGGCTATTGTAATAAATCAGCCGGATGCCAGCTCTTCTGAAAATACTTTTTCAGCTAACGAAAAGGATAAGGAAGAAGACATATCTTATGACAGTGTTTCTACGGATAATTTTACCGTTACATTGTCTTTCTACAGCAGTAAGCTGAACGGCTACGGCTCGCTCAGCGCGTCTGAGATTAAAGAAGATTCCGATGAATACGCGAGAATTATCGAAACTTTATCTAATAAGGGCATTGTCTATGACAGAATCGCTCCGTTAGATGTAAGTATTAGAGATATATACGGTAACGAATTTGAGCCTGAAGAGGGCTCTGTTAAAGCGCTGTCCATTAACACAAACGGTACTCAGGCAGTGGAAGAGATGCTCGAAGATATGGATTCGGGTTCTATTAAGGTTGTTCATCTGAAGAATAATGATGATATAGAAATCGTTGCGGATAATTCCGATCAGCAAAATGAAGATATTTCAGTCGAAAAGGAAAACGAAGGAAATGAAGATGAAAAGCTTGTCGGACTGAATACCGAATTTGAAATAGACAGCTTTTCACCGCTTGTTTTTGTTGGAAACACAAATGTTACGGATGAGGGACTGACAGTTGTTCCCACTGTCTCCTGCGGAGATATCGGTTTCAATATGTATATGCTTGATACCAATCAGCAGTATACGGTCTTTGGTTCCCAGGACAGTGATTATGCAGCAGGCGATCATGGCACAGGAAGTATTCGACAGGGACTTTATACAAATACAACACAGGGAGACGGAGAGGACTATGAGAAATTCCCTGTTTTGAAGGAAGATTACAATGGTAAGGCGCGAAATCTTAAAGATTTTCTTTATGGAAAAAAGGTTGATAACCTTTTCATAAAGGAATATAGAGACAAGTACAGTAACTTTTACTTCAACAGTGCTGAGTATTTTGCAAGTCTTAAATATGATGATAATGAGGAAAACTTTACTGTATTCCAGGAATTGGGCACTCCTTCAAATTCTAATCAGTTCTACTATCAAAGAGGAAACTTCATGCCCTATAATACTTTGGATAAAAGCAAGAAGTGGAATAAAAATCTTTATAAGGACACAGGCGAAAAGCTTGTGGATGGTGACGACAGATACAAAGAGCAAATATATGGTTTTAAGGAATCAAATGACTATTACTTTGGTTTATATGGCTACGGCTATTTCTTCCAGCCTATAAATGGACAGATATTCAGTCAGAAAGAAGATAAATATATTGATATGACCTATGAGTTTATCGGTGATGACGATATGCTCGTTTATATCGATGGAGTTCTCGTTCTCGACTTGGGTGGTATTCACGATGGACAGACGGGAACGATAAATTTCAAAACCGGTGAAGTTACCTACTCTGTTGCAAATCTGCAGGATGTTTCAACCCTGCAGAATCAGGGAATTGCACTTCCTGAAAGAGAGAAGACGACAATACGTGCTATGTTTGAAGAAGCAGGACAGGCAGGTACGGAAAACTGGGAAGAGAGTGCGGACGGAAAGACCTTTGAATTTGCAGACGGAAAGAAGCATCTTCTCCAGATGTTCTATTTAGAGAGAGGAGCAGGAGCTTCAAACCTGAAGCTTGACTTTAACCTTACTCCCGTACCGAACGGCGCTGTTACGGTTCGTAAGGCAGTAAGCCTTAATGATGCAATGGTTGATTACAGCAAGGAATACGATATGGTTATCCTCGATTCCGACGGTAATCCTCTTGCAAACGCAGAATATTACTATGATAATGAATCTTCTGACATGAAGACAACAGATGAGACCGGTGTATTTACGCTGAAGCCTCGTCAGACAGCGGTTTTCCCTTCGTTAACTATGGATAAGACCTATAAGTTTAAGGAAAAATCCAGCGATTATCAGTATGTGGATGAGTATGTGGTTACTGATAAAAAGGGAAATAAGACAACCTATTATTTCAGGGATAATAAGTTCGTTGATGATGACGGAAACGAATGGGAAGGTATCCGTCCGAGTGAGGAGGTAGGAAAATCCGATGTATCACTCGTAATTGACAATAACTTCCATACAGCAGACTTAAAAATTAATAAGCGTTTCTTTGTTGACGGAAAGCCTGCTGACAATGCACCCGATATGGATGAGTTTAATAATGCCAACTTTGTCCTGCAGCAGTATGTAGCAATAAGTGACAGCTGGAAGGATGTAACCTCTGTAAGTTATAACTCCTTTACAGACGGAAGCTTTGCACTTGATGACTTAATGCTCCATGAAAAATACAGGATCGTGGAGGCTGTTTCGGAAAATTCAGCTACAGAGGTTGACAGTGGAAATTATGAAAATGTCGACGGCGGAACTGATAAGATAAGATACAGTTATACAGAAGTAAAGGTTGGAAGCGACAGCAAAAAAACAGATATCATTTCTGATGAAGTAGCACTTGAAGAGTCCGATGAAGATACCGTAACAGAGATTACCTTTACGAACTATTATGAAACCTACTATGCACCGCCTACAGGCGTTAATCTTCCTAAAGATAAGGCTCCGATTATTGCCGTTATAATCCTTATGATTTCATCGGCAGCTGTATTCGTGGCAATTGACAGAAAGAGAAGATTGTATGTCTGAAGTTGCTGAAAGAAAAAATGACAGCCTGCGGGGAGATATATTCTTCCTGCTGGCAAAGATTTTGATTCTGGCTGTAGTGATAACTCTTATGTTTACTGTGATATTCGGTTTTGTAAGAGTTAATGATATGTCTATGAAGCCGGCGGTAATGGAGGGAGATCTCGTCCTCTATTACAGAATGCAGAAAAGCTACAACAGCGGAGACCTTCTTGTATTGAAGAGTAACGATACATTACAGGTCAGAAGGGTAGTCGCGACAGCAGGGGATACAGTTGATATTTCCGAGGGTGGACTCAGGGTTAATGGAAATATTCAACAGGAGAGTTATGTTTATACGAGTACCCAGCCTTACATGGAGGGGATAACTTTTCCTTTAACCCTTTCGGAAGGTGAGGTTTTTGTTTTAGGAGACAAAAGAGATTCTGCTGAGGACAGTCGTATATATGGGGCTGTTAAGGAGAGCAGCACGATGGGAAAAGTAGTTTCGATTTTCAGAAGAAGGAATTTTTAGGAGGGGAGTAAAATGATTAAGAGAATCAAAAAGATAACAGCGATGCTTCTTGCGGCAGCCTGTGTTCTGACTGCTGCCGGTAATGCAATGGCAGATAAGGCAGCTGCCGAAGTTGTAACAGCCGGAAACAGCGGAGAAGTTACTGTTGAGAATGTCTTGCATATAGCGAAAGGAACAACGGTTCCGGATGTTACTTATACCTATAAGCTTGAGCCCTGTTCTTTATCCTCGGATGTTTTAACAGTAGCTGTGCCTTCAAGTGAGGCAAACAGGACCATAAGCTATACAAAGGACAGTGAGATCGTCAATGATACGGTAAGCGGTTCTGTTGTATTTGATCTTTCGACTGATAAGGTTGCTTATCCGTCAGCAGGTATATATGGTTTTTCCATTTCAGAGGAATGTGATTACAGTTCTGATAAGCTTACAGGTGTGACAGACAAGAAATATTATGTACTGGTTTACATCAAAAACAGCGATGATGGTCTTGTAATTTACGGTGTTACGGTTCAGCCCTATGGTTCTGATGATGAAGAACCGGGGGCAAAGACAGCCAAAGCTTTGTTTGAAGAAACCTATATTGACATCGATTCTGATATTACAACACTTACTGTTGACAAGACGGTAAAGGGTGACTATGCTGACCTTACAAAAACTTTTGATTATAAGATAACCTTTACAAATCCTTCGACCGTTTCAAATCAGACAATTCAGATGGTTGTTGAGGGAAGCCATGGCAACAGTAAGGAAGAGCAGCTTTCACTTACAAAAGCGGCACCTAAGGGAAGCCTGCGCTTCACACTCGGTAATGGTGACAAGGCAACATTTACCGATATCGCAGCAGGGACTATTTACTCTGTGACAGAGACAGCAGTTGAAGGATATACGGCTTCATATAAGCAGGTTGTCGGAGGAACAGAGGGAGAAACCGTTGATGGAACTTCGGTTCCGGAAACCATTATTTATGACTCCGGTTCAAATAAGGTTTCTTATGTGAATACCTATAAGGATATTACTGTAACAGGTGTAGTGATGAACAATGCTCCGTTTGCAGCCATGATTGCAGTAGCAGTCCTTGCATTTGCTTCATTTGTATTCATTGGATTCAAGAGAAGAAAGAGATAAATATAAGATTAAGAGAACTGATTTGAAAAGTTTAGATGCTTCTAAGTTCATACGCTTTTTAGATTCGACGGTAACAACTATAGCTGCGCTTTTCTTTCTTGCTGTAATAGCGTGCGGGGCTTACTGTATCTGGGATTCGACTTTGGTTTATTCGGCGGCGGATTCCTCGAACTATACTCCCTATAAGCCTTCAGCTGACAACTCAATGTCGTTTGAAGAGCTTAGGGCACTTAACCCAGACGTTTTCGGATGGATAGAAATTTACGGTACAGCTATAGATTATCCGTTAGTTCAGGGAGAAACTAACGACAGTTATATTAATACCGATGTTTTCGGCAATTATTCGTTGTCAGGCGCGATATTTCTTGACTCATCAAAGCCAAAGAACTTCTCGGATTTTCTAAGCATTATTTACGGACATCATATGGATCAGAATAAGATGTTCGGTGATATTGATTTGTTTCAGGAAGAAGAGTTTTTCAACAGTAATCAGTCGGGCAGATTGTACTTTGACGATAAAGATCATGAGCTTGAGATTTTTTCCTACGTGGAATGTGATGCCTATGATCCGCTGATATACGGTAGTTATGAGGGCGAAAAGAGACAGGAATTCTTAGATGCTATAGAGAGCAAATCAAAATATTACAGAGATATAGGTTTGTCAGTGAATGATCACATAGTGATTTTATCAACCTGTGATTATTCCTATACAAACGGAAGAATGGTTCTTCTCGCAAGGATTAGGAAATAGAGGTTATTGGAGGCAATATATGTTGAGAGGGAGAATATTAAAACGTGGACTGGCTATTGCAGCGGTTTTTGCGGCGACATTGCTGCTTGGCAGGACACCTGTGATGGCAGCTGATTCCGTTACAGCGACTATACCTGTGTCACAGACCTATTCGGAAAAGAATAAAATACCGTCTGATCTGAACAGGACCTTTAAGTATTTATTTAAGGCTGAAGACAGTTCAAATCCCATGCCTTCAGAAAGCACTAATGGCTCATACAGTTTCAGCCTTAGTTCTACTGCTTCGAAGAAGCTTACAATTACATATACAAATACGGGTGTTTATAAGTACACATTAAAACAGTCAATTCCTGATAAAAAAATCTCCAGAATGACTTATGATGATCGTATTTATAATATTACTGTTTCAGTAAAAAAATCCGGAAGTGGTCTCGTTACGGAGATTTATATTAACGAAAACGGAACCTCGTATAAGACGGATTCAGCGAAATTCGAGAATAGCTATAACGGTAAGAAATCATCTTCCGGTAGTTCAAGCAGCAGCAGCAGTAGCAGCAGCGGTACATCCTCTTATGCTTCATCCGGAACGGGGACAACTGATTCAGGAGTTTTAGGAGACAGAGAGGCACCTGATACTGTAGAGGATTCAGGAGTCTTGGGAGACAGAGAGGGACCAAATACAGGAGACAGTGCAAGACCTGCTTTTTGGATAGCTATAATGGCGGCTTCAGCACTGGCTATGGTTTTCATCCTTCTTGGATTAAAGAAACGTAGAATTTAATAATAGGATAAGCAACAAACACCGAATTTGTTTAACATGCATATTCGGTGTTTGTCATGTGTAGGATTTTATATGAGAAATAAGATTTTAATCGTAATTCTGATAGCTGTTATTGCTGTTTTTTCTTATTCAGGATGGCAGCTTTACAGTATATACCATGATTATAGCGAGGCAGAGCAGGAATACTCAGAGCTCGAAAAAAAATATCTGACGGAAAAAAAGACGGATAAAGAAAGCGGATCGGAGGGAAAATCCGACATTGATTTTGATATTGATTTTGATTCTCTTACCTCTATCAACAGCGATATTGTTGCATGGCTTGAACTGCCTGCCTGTGATATAAGCTATCCTGTTTTGCAGACCGCTGATAACAGTTATTATCTTTCACATACCTTTGAAAAGAAAGAAAACCACAGCGGAGCAATTTTTTTAGACTATTGTAACAAGACTGATATGTCTGATTACAACACTCTTATATATGGTCACAACATGAAAAACGGAACGATGTTTGGACGTTTGAAAAAGCTTTATCAGGAAACAAATTTAAGATCTGCCAATCCATATTTTTATATAATTCTAAAGGATGATACTGTGCTTAAATACGAGATATTTTCGTACTATATCGGAAATGATGCTTCTAAAAGCTACGACATACCACAGAATGAGGCTGATTTTCAAGCCTATATTAATTATTGCTTAGCAAATTCTATTGAGAAAACAAATGTTGAGGTAAACAGTTCCGACAGGGTTGTAACTCTTGCAACCTGCTCGGGTGCAGCAGGCGGAAACCAAAGATTTCTGGTTCATGGAGTCCTGAGAACTTCTTAATAAGAAGTTATAAAAGAAATTAACAAAATTGTAACAATTATCTGTTAACATGGTATTTGTGTGTAAATAAAAAGTATTAGGAAGGGATAAGATTTTAGAGAGGTTTTTAATGAAAAAGAAGGATTTAATATCGTTTGCCATTGCAATTGCACTTGTGCTTGTGGCAACAATGGCTGCGGTCGTTCTGATAATGACCGAGAACAATGCTGCAAAAAATGAGACGGCTTCTACGGAACTGTCAACGGAGGCACTTATTGAAACAACAGTTGCTGAAACGAGTTCGGAGGCCTCTGCGGAGGAGATTGATGATGAGTTAATTGCCGAAAAGGAATTCAAGGAAAGTGAAGCAGCTGATGACCAGTGGATGAGTGATTACAGGTATATTCTTGATAATATTACAGCTGAGGAATATCCGAAGGCGGCACTTATATATGTCGATGATGATGAGGTGCCTGAAATGCTTCTCATGGGCGATGAAAACAGGTTATATACATGGCACGACGGAGATACGGATTTTATCGATATAGATATGCATTCCTTTGTTTTCTTCGAGAAGGGCAATCTTTTAACTACAGCTGACAAGAGCTACAGGATTAAATCAGGCGAGTTCAATGAAACGTTTGATACTATTGAAGAAAATGATGAGGCACGTGTACTTGGAACTTATGAGTTTGAGGAATTAAAGGATATGCTCAAGTCGGGAACGGTTTCGGCAAATGAGATAGAAAGAAAAGAAATACCCGAAGAAGAGGAATCCGTTGAAGAAGAGAAAAAGGGAAAGTTTGATGCCGAGGATGACGAAATTCACAGCTATGAGTTTGTCATAGGTGATTACAGCTGGACGCAGGCGTATGAGTCAGTTCAGCAGGAAGGTGAAAAGAAATATCTTGCAAGGATAACTTCTGTGGAAGAATACCGGTATATCTCCGAACTGATAAAGACAAGTAATCTTCAAAATTACCAGTTCTGGATCGGTGCGACGAGAGAAAAGGATTCATCAGTATATCACTGGATTAATAATGATGGTGAGATAAGTAAAAAGCCTGTAAGCAAAACCGGAATTTATGAAGGTGCATGGGCGAATGGTGAACCCGGTCTCAAATCAAAGGGTGATAATGGTGAAGAGGTCGTAGATGATTGCATTATGATGTATTACGATCTTGAAAATGATGTTTTCAAGTGGAAGGATGCTGCAAACAGGATTTTAAGCGGCACACCATCTCTGGCAGGTAAAATCGGCTACATAATAGAAACAGAAAATGATGAAGATTAATAAGTTTAAACAGAAAAGGGATGCAGCTTGGTCAGGGCTGCATCCCTTTTCTGTAAATCTATAGTCTTAGTTGGAGAACATATAAGCTGTAGTAACTTTTGTGCCGTTTCCTGTTTCTGTAACGGAAGTAGCAATACCAATCTTTGTATAGGATGAAAATACCATGTTATCATAGTGTGTAGGAGAGTTGCAGAGACTCCTGAACATAAGGTCAGCTGCGCTTGCCTGCTCTGAATCAGAGCCGCTGTAATTTGAATAGGTAACGTAAGAAAGGTTTTCACCTCTCCACTTATTGTGGCTTATCATGTCAGCACCACTTCCGCCGCCGGGACGTGTGTGTGACCATAAAACTGCAGCTTCATCAGATCTTGTTTCAGCTATTGCTACAAGAGAAGAATCAACTGAAAGAGCCGGAAGACCATTCTGAGCCCTGAGACTGTTGATGCTCTCTAACATTTTTGAATCAACGGTGTTTGCATCGGAAGCAAAAGCAGAAACAGATGCAACTGCAATGAAAAATATCGAAATTGATAATACTGATAATGATTTGATTAAAGAACTAAGACCAAATTTTTTCATGTTCGTTTTTCCCCACTTTCTGTGATAAGGAAAACTACGTCATGGCAACTGGCTACCCGTTTTCAGGGCCCTGTAGTTTTGCGTCGCCGACTTACATCGGTTTTGCCCAATATGCAGTTTAGCTTTAAAACCTAAGACTATAAAATAATTAATACATAAACCTGTGACCAAAAAGGTAATGTTTCTTAAACACCAGTACAGTATACTGTATAAAAAAAACAATGTCAAGCAAATGTAAATAAATAATGTTAAAAAATTTAAAAATTAAGAAAAAACTTACCCCGATGGACTAAACCATCGGGGTTGAAGTGATTTCTAATATAAGATATTCCTTACTTTTTCTTTGTCTTTTTCTTGCCTGCATTAACGGCTTCTTTAACAGCCTTACCAGCCTTGAACTTCATTGACTTTGATGCAGGAATCTTAATTTCCTTGCCGGTCTGAGGGTTTCTTCCTGTACGAGCTGCTCTTTCGGAAACTTCAAAAGTACCGAAACCGATAAGCTGTACCTTCTCGCCTGCTGCAACAGCCTCTGTTACTGATCCTGTGAATGCATCAATAACTTCTGCTGCTGATTTCTTAGAAATACTTGCCCTCTCTGCGATTTTTGCTGCTAATTCTGCTTTGTTCATTTTTATATCCTCGCTTCCCCATTTATTTGCGGATTTCAGAGATTTTGTTCGCTAAAAACCGCATATATTCAACATTCCATGTAAAGAATAGCGCAAATATGCGCTTTCGTCAAGCTTTTTTAAGCAAAAATATCATAAAATCAAAAAAAATTACCTGTTTTATGTAGATTTTTAATAAATAAACATAAAACAGGTAATTTTGCGTTTGGACATTTTATAAATTATAAAGAATCAGACTTAATAATTAAAGCGGAAAAGAACCAAGTTCATTACCGTTAACAACGTAATAAACCATGTTTTCCTCAGGCTTTACATAAAGATCAAGAGACTTAAGATCTGCTGCCTTCTTGCCTGTTTCCTTGCTCCATGCAGCCTTAGCTTCCTTGATGAGATCATCGGTTGAAACATCTTTGCCATTGTACTGAACTCTTATAGATGTCTTAACGGTAGAAGCAGTTTTTGAAACTGCAGCCTTTGTTGTTTTTTTGCTTTCTGTTGCATTAGGAGCAGCGACAGATTTCTTTTCTACAGTTTTCTTCTCCTCTGCTACTGTCTTCTTTGCAGTTGCTGTATCTTTAGCAGAAGTAGTCTCAACAGAATTTTTTGGTTTCCTACCCATAATCAACTCTCCTCTAACAAAAATTTAATACATTAACAACATAAACTTTACCGCTATTTTCGCAATTCGTCAAGTATTTCACATTAAAAAAATTTGATAAGATAAACTATTTGTTGTAAACTTGTAAAGAATGTAATGATGTCAGGGTCAAAAGTCATCATCCACGGCAAGCTTGCTTGCTGGTGGATGAATGACTTTATGACCCGCCCCAATATGAGTGTGATGTGGTGCGAAGCAACACGAAAACACGAATATTGGGTGGGATTGTGGGAGTGCGAAGCACGGAACAATCCCTGACATCACTTTTGACC
>CAJOPI010000301.1 GCA_905236275.1 uncultured Lachnospiraceae bacterium
AAAAAAGTATACTTTTTTAAATATAAGCGGAGAAATATAAGGATGGAGAACAGTTCCCTGCTGGTCAGTGTATGCATGACAAGCTATTATCATGAGGCATATATTGCCCAGGCTATTGGAAGTGTTTTGGCTCAGAATGTCAACTTTAACTATGAAATAGTTATCAGTGATGACAGTTCAAAGGACAGAACGCAGGAAATAATAAAAAAATTTGCCGATAAATTTCCATGCATCAGATATAAATTCAATGAAAGCAATCTGGGTTTAACGAAAAATGTATTTCAGGCAAGATGCATGGCGAAGGGAAAGTACATTATTCCTTTGTCCGGGGATGACTATTGGATAGACAATAATAAATTGCAGAAACAGGTGGATTTTCTTGAAAAACATCCTGAGTATATTGGAGTCGCTACAAGAATCGAAATGAGAAATGAAAATTCCAAGAAAGCTGATTTTATTGATCCGCCACTCGAAATTTGCGGGAAAAGCTTCGGGCTGAAGGACTTTCTTGGAGGAAGGAATTTTCCCATGAATGGTTTTCTTATGAGAAATCCCTTGAAGGAAAACTATGAACTGTTTTCTCTTATGCCGAAACTGAGTCCATATATAGATGACCTGACGGACTGCATACTTATCCTGATGATGGGAAATATTTATATCATGAAGGATGCAACGGTAGCATACAGGAGAAGGATTGAACAGGAGGGACTGCATAATTTTAATTCCATCAATAAGGGATTGGATAAAGTCAAAAAAGAGATTGACCTTCTGAATAAACTCTATGCTGAGTTCGGGAAGAGGATTGACCTATTTGAAAGATACAGGATGACGCTGGGACCGGAGCTCGCGAAGAATTACAGGAAATCCACTGCGAAGGAATTCAAAAGGATTATAAATAGCATTCCTCCGGAGTACAGAAGAAGAGGAATAGTTATTCAGAGCGTGATTTATATCATTCCGAAAACAATCGAGGTTATCAGGAGAAAAATAAAGATTTAAGAGAGGGAAAATAATTGCAGGTAGTAAAATATATGTTCCAGCCGCATGGGGACGACAGAGGACAGCTTATTTCTTTGGAAGAATACAATGATATTCCGTTCAGGATAAAAAGGGTTTATTACATGTACGATACTGTAGCAGATGTTGTAAGGGGTCATCATGCCCACAAGAAACTGCAGCAGATTCTGGTATGCGTTCATGGAAGCTGCAAGATACGACTTGATAACGGGAAAGAGAAGAAGGTTGTCGCGCTTGAAAAACCTTATGAGGGACTTTATGTTTCCAACAATATGTGGCGGGAGATGTTTGACTTTTCAGAAGATGCAGTCTTAATGGTCTTTGCATCAGAAGTATATGATGAGTCGGATTATATAAGAGATTATGATGAATTTCTTAAGTTTGTAAGAGAGCATCCTGAAGAGAAAAAAGAAAACGAAGGTTGATTTTAATATGAAAGTACCGTTTGTGAGTTTTAAGCCACTGGAAAAAGAACTGGATAAAGAACTTCGTGCTGCTTTTGAAAGGGTATATTCTGCCAGTTGGTATATAGAAGGTAAAGAAGACGAGGAATTTGAAAAGGTCTTCTCGGAATTTTGTGGAAGAAAATATTGTGTTGGTGTAGGCAATGGACTGGATGCTCTTATGCTTGCGCTAAAAGCTTTGAATATTGGCAGCGGCGATGAGGTTATAGTTCCGTCCAATACATATATTGCGACAGCACTGGCAGTTACTTATGTCGGTGCTAAGCCTGTTTTTGTTGAACCGGATATCAGGACTTTTAATATAAATCCTTACTTGATAGAAGAGAAAATAACTGACAGAACAAAGGCAATTATGCCGGTTCATCTTTATGGGCAGGCATGTGACATGGATCCGATCATGGCTCTTGCAAAAAAATATAATCTCTATGTGATTGAGGACTGTGCCCAGGCGCATGGTGCAAACTATAAAAATAAACAGATCGGAACGTTTGGGGATGCTGCGGGATTCAGCTTTTATCCGGGAAAAAATCTCGGAGCTCTCGGAGATGCCGGAGCAATGGTAACTGATAGCGGGGATATTGCGGATAAAGTCCGTGCAATGGGTAATTATGGTTCTGACTATAAATATCACCATATATACAAGGGAAATAATTCAAGACTTGATGAAATTCAGGCGGCATTTCTTTCAGCCAAACTTCCACATCTGAGAAGGATGAATGAAGAGAGAAAGCGTATAGCGGCAAGATATCTTGAAGGGATAACAAATCCTGAGGTTATATTGCCGTTTGTGCCTGACTATGCGGATCCTGTCTGGCATATATTTGGAATACGCTGCAAACGACGTGATGAATTAGAAAAGCATTTGAATGAAAATGATATAACTACCAACAAACATTATCCGATACCGATGCATCTACAGGAATGTTACAAAGATCTTGGATATAAAAAAGGCGACTTCCCGATCGCGGAAGAAATCAGCGAAACAGAATTAAGCCTTCCGATGTATTACGGAATGACGGAAGAAGAGATTGATTATGTGGTGGAGAAGATAAATTGTTTTGGGTAAGGAAGATAGAATAGGAATGAGTGGTGCAATTAGTGCTTTAAAAATGACAATAAAAAGAGTGTTTCCACCAATTGATATATTGTGGATACATCGTCATGCACATAAGAATGGGAATATAATTCAAAAATTATATCCTAAGACATTCAGTAATTATTGTAAGTCTGTTGGCGATAAAATAATAACGGTCGAAGAGCCCATAAAAAGAACAGTATATGAACCAGCATATTATCCTGAAGAGAATGGTCGAAAACACGAATTTTTATCTCCGCCTATATATGTTGCAGAACTTTCAAATGTTATAG
>CAJOPI010000302.1 GCA_905236275.1 uncultured Lachnospiraceae bacterium
CCGGAGAAAATACGCGCGGCTATTGGGAGAAAAAAATAGATGGAAGCGGCTCTCCGAAACTGGAGCGTGTAAAGAACCTTACGGACAATGACTTTCTGATTCCGCCTGAATGGGAAAGATTGATAAGAAAGGCTGACGGGAGCAGGAAAAAGATTATTTTCTACAATAACAGCGTCGGAGCCTTTCTGCAGACAAAGGATGAGATGATCGGAAAAATAGAAAGGACAGTTGCGTTTTTCAAGGAACGGCAAAATGAGGTTGCCCTTCTCTGGAGACCACATCCTCTGATGGAGGCAACACTTATCTCCATGCATCCTGAACTCTGGGAGAAATATAAGGTTATAGTGGACAATTACCGAAAGGAAGGCTGGGGAATCTATGATGATTCCGCAGAGCTTGACAGGGCAATTGCCATTAGCGACGCTTATTATGGCGATCCGAGTTCGGTTGTAAATCTTTATAAACAAACGGGAAAGCCTATAATGATACAGAATGCATATGTCTGATAATTTCGGCTATTCGGTCTTCGTAACGGAAGTCTTCGGATACTATCCTGTAGCCGGCTTCGATTATGGCTTCGCGTTCACTGTCATGTGCGAGATAATATTCTGCCTTTGCTATGGCATCTTCGATACTTTCGTACATAATCACCTCTCTGCCGTTTTGGAAATGTTCAGCGAGCTCAGTCTGCCAGCTTGAAAGAAGGAAGGATGAAGAGGCGATTATATCGAGAGCGCGCAAGGGGATACCGGATTGAGTGTTTTTTAGTATAGGGCAGAGATTTATCCTGCAGGACTTAAACAGGGCGGGCATTTCTTCAAGGTAGGACAAAGGACCATGAATTGAAACCTTGTCTGAAATGCCGTTTATTTCCGAAGGATTTTCGGCGGTAAAGAGTCGGACCTCATGATTTTTGGATAAAATATTCAAAAGACAGACTCTTTCAATATGAGTGACATGACTTGCCAAAGAGAAAGAGAGCTGTGCCCTGCTTAAATTTATATTTTTCAGGGGGCTGTTGCCTGAATCATAGCTTGCATTTATTTTTTCCAGAAGACTGTCATCGATGGCTTCGTCAATCAGATAAGCCCCATAGCTGATCATCTGTGCCTTTACCAGAGCATCACAATAGCCCTGCTCATGTTCGGACATTCCTGCTCTGAGATAGGGATAGGTTGAGTTATAAAGTTTTCCCAAAAAAGATATTTCCGTCCTGAAACGTGTTTCAGGCTGAATCCCGGAAAGTCGTTCGCAGTTGACGGCAAGCGGAAGATGATGAAAATTATCAAGCCCAAGTTTTCTGTATTTTTCTGCTTCAGTCCTGTCAAAAAGAAAAACATTAGTGTTGGGAAGGTCAAAATATTCCCTTGAAATCAGATTTATGGGACTGTCGTAGCTCCAGGCTGAATAGGGCAGGTCGTTATCATAGGCGACCTTTCCGGCGACCGGTAGAAGATTGGTCGAGAAGACGGCATCATAAGAAGAAGCTTTGAGCTCGGCATTCATAAGCTTTTCGAATTCTTCGTTGTGAAATTTACCCTCGTCCCCGAGAGGGAAACGGTAATAGATATTTTTGTAGTGAATCCCCAGCCTTTCGAGGGTGGAGATTATATCAGGCTGGATGAAGGAACCGAAATCGACCAGGAGTATGTTCATTGTTTTTATCCTTTCGGAAGGGAAAATATTCTGATATAATCATTATAGCAATAAAGACCATGTTTTATGGGCTTTTTTGAAATGCAAAGCTGAAAACAAAGGATAAAAATAAATGAAAAAGGCAATAGTAAGCGGTGCTGCGGGTTTTGCAGGCTGCAATCTCACTGAGAAGCTCATTGAAAAAGGCTGCTTTGTATATGCTCTTGTAAGGGAGGGTTCCGCCCATAATGAGAGACTGGAAAAATACAGCTCTGAGCAGGTGAAGCTTATAGACTGCGATATGGATTCCTATCACCTCCTGCCATTTAAGATAAATGACGAATGCGACATATTTTACCATTTGGCATGGACGGGCGGCAGATACGACTTTTATGCCCAAAATGCAAATATAGACAGTAGTATTAAGGCTCTTGAAGCAGCAGCGAAACTCAGATGCAGACGATTTGTGGCAACGGGTTCTCAGGCTGAATATGGCGCAAGGAATGAGCTTATAAACGAAGAGGTGAGACCTGAGCCTTTTTGTGCTTACGGTGCGGCAAAATCGGCAGCCTGCTATCTGACGAAATTCAGGGCTGAACAGCTGGGAATTGAATGGATATGGGGGCGGATTTTCAGCCTTTTCGGAAAATATGAGCCAAAGGGCAGGCTCCTTCCTGATATTATAGACAAGCTCAAAGCAGCTGAGACACCTCATATCAGTTCTGCCACACAGAACTGGGACTATCTTGATGCGTCAGATGCTGCGGAAGCGATAATAGCCCTCGGAGAAAAAGGACGGAAGGGTGAGATTTACAATATAGCAAACGGTGATTTTCATCCCTTGAAATATTATATGGAGATGCTGAGGGCTCAGTTCGCGCCGGATATACGGATAGAATACGGAGAACCGCCTGTGCCGTTTGTTTCGCTTATGCCCTCGGTGAAAAAAATCAGGAATGATACGGGCTGGAGGGCAGAGACGGATTTCATGGAGTCGGTTATCAGGAATTATTGATTTATGAACAGATAGCCTTTCGGAATTGAAGGGCATTTAGACCATAAATAGAGGGGATTCGCCCGAATGAACATTGAAAAGTTACTACGCTGAGGCTTTCTGATGAAGCATATGGAAACTGTTCACAAGTAAATGCTCAAGTTATTTTGTAACAGTTCCTTAATACTATCCTAAAAGATAGGAAGATATGGGATTGATTGAGAAGATTTATCCTAAAAAAGGCGTACTTTAACACACTGCCTGAA
>CAJOPI010000303.1 GCA_905236275.1 uncultured Lachnospiraceae bacterium
CAGCTTCACGAACCTGCTTGTCGATCTGCTCCTTCGGTACCTTACGAAGCTTAAGTCCGAATGCCATGTTATCATATACTGTCATGTGAGGATAAAGAGCGTAGTTCTGGAATACCATTGCGATATCTCTGTCCTTGGGCTCTACATCATTCACTAATTTTCCATCAATCTTTAATTCGCCTGATGATATTTCCTCAAGTCCTGCGATCATACGAAGTGTTGTTGATTTACCGCATCCTGAAGGACCTACGAAGATTATGAATTCCTTATCTGCTATCTCAAGGTTGAAATCTTTTACTGCTTCGAATCCATTCGGATACTTTTTGCATACATGCTTTAATGATAAGCTTGCCATTGTTGCCTCCTCTGAAAACTGCACATCTTTTTGTGCATTCGTTTGATGATGTTAAGATTATAGCAAAGCAAGCCCTTTCTGATAATGCCTCTCTTCACCAAAAAATTCCAGAAATCTATATGCAACCTGTATAAAACAACGCTTACTCTTCGGCACTGTACTTATCAAAGACCTTCCTGAAAATGAACGAGGAAAGATAGGCGGGGAGTGAAAATCCTACTAAAAAAATGATCGGAACTGCTCTCCAGAAAAAAAGATATTCCACAAATCCGGCTGCAGCCCATATCAGAAAGATCACAGCTGTCATGGGAAGCGAGCCCACCGCCATTGCAACGGCGTTTTTCATTGTACCCTTCACAGTATTCTGAAATCTTGACAGCAGCGGAAAAACATAGGAAAGCTCTATAAGCCACACTACAAAAAGTGCTATCAATCCTACCCTAAAGATTGCCGAAAGCGGTCCTGCGCCTATGCTGTTCACCGCATAGAAATCAACCCTCAATATGACCGCGATAAGAAGCATTATCATCCATATGATCGTGGCTTGTCTGAAGTTTTCCTTGAATGACTTAAAAAAGCCCTGCAGGATATAACCTTCTTCTCCCGCCGAAAGCTTCATTGCCATATAATAAAGTGCCGTTGCCGATGCACCTATGGTAAATACCGGTATGGAGCAGACGAGGAACAGCAGATTTATTATAACTATATTTACTGCCTTATCAAGAAACCTGAAAAGGGGTCCGTCGTAGTTGAATATTCCACCCATTCTTAATTACTCTCCTGTCTGTCCGGATTGGCAAATTTCGTATACTGAGGAAGCCATGCCAGTTCTACGGTTCCGATGGAGCCGTTTCTCTGCTTGGCTATGATTATATCAGCTATGTTTTTCTTTTCCGTATCAGGATGATAATAATCATCACGATAGATAAACATAACTACGTCCGCGTCCTGCTCTATGGCTCCCGATTCTCGAAGGTCAGAGAGCATGGGTCTGTGGTCGGGTCTCTGCTCTACGGCACGCGACAGCTGTGAAAGTGCTATTACCGGAGTCTTTAATTCTCTCGCCAATGCCTTCAGTGCCCTCGAAATATCCGAAATCTCCTGCTGTCTTGAAGCGTCTTTTCCGCCCTTGTTTCCCGTCATGAGCTGGAGGTAGTCGATGATTATCATGTCTATCTGCCCATGTTCAAGCTGCGCCTTACGGCATTTTGAACGCATTTCGGATATCGATATGGCAGGTGTGTCATCTATCATAAGATTGGAACGTCCGATGATTCCCGCACCCTCAACTACCTTATCCCATTCTGAATCAGCAAGGTCACCGATTCGTATTTTTCCGGAATCAACATAGGACTCCATTGCTATAAGTCGGTTTACGAGCTGTTCTTTTGACATTTCGAGGGAGAATATCATTACGTTCCTGTTTTTTCTGAAGCAGGCATATTCACCGATATTTAAGGCGAAAGCCGTCTTTCCCATGGAAGGTCTCGCCGCGATCAGTATAAGGTCTGAGCGCTGCAGTCCAGCCGTTTTGTAGTCAAGCTCTTTGAATCCGGTCTCTATTCCCGTAACCGTACTTGTATTTTTTGCAGCAGTCTGGATATTGTCAAGGACGTTCATTACTATCCTGCTTATCGGTACCAGATCTCCTCCGCCGCCCTGATTCTGGATGATATCGAAGATTTTTTTCTCGGTCTCCGCAAGCAGGTCTTCTGTGGAGTACTGTCCGGAATAGCAGTCTGCCGCTATTTCTTCATTTACTTTTATAAGCCGTCTTTTTACCGCGTAATCGCGGACCATTTTTGCATAGTCGCCTATGTTTACACTGGAGGGCACGTAGCTTATTATTCCCGCTATGAACTCGGGATTTCTTATCTCATCGGGTGCGCCAAGTGCTTCCAGTGCGCTCAGTATTGTTACCTGGTCTACGGGTCTTCCTTCTTCCGCCAGTGTTCTTATGGCTTCGAACATTACGGCATACTGTCTTGTATAAAAGTCTTCTGCCGTAAGGATTTCCGTCGCCTTCATTATCGCATCGTGACCAAGAAACATAGAGCCGATGACTGATTTCTCGGCATCGGCTGAAAAAGGCGGCATTCTTTTTACTACATTTTCTATGTCCATATTTGTTTCCTATGTTAAATCCGTAGTGAGATACTATGAGCTGACCAACAAATGAAGGTATTCGCAAAGTCACTTTAGAACAAATTACAATGCCTCAACGCTCACAGTAAGTTCACCGGTTACCTGGGGGTGGAGTTTTACCGGGATTTTGTAGCTGCCGAGGTTTTTGATGGGTTCGTTGATGACGATTTTCTTTTTGTCGATTTCGAAGCCATACTGCTCTTTTGCAGCTTCAGCGATTTCCTTTGACGAAACCGAGCCGAAGGCGCGTCCGTTTTCGCCGGACTTTATTTTGAGCGTGATCTTCTTGTCCCTGATCTTCTCCGAAAACTCCTTTGCTGCCGCAAGCTCCTCTGCCGCAACCTTTTCATTATTCGCTTTCTTCAGTTTAATCTCGTTAAGATTTGCCGAAGTCGCCTCCACTCCAAGTCCCTTTTTCAGGAGGAAATTCCTTGCATAACCTTCGCTGACATTTATAACGTCACCTTTTTTCCCCTGTGCCTTAACGTCCTGTAATAATATAACCTTCATTATTTTAATGCTCCTTCCTCGTCCATCTGATCTATAGTTGCCTTAAGCATTTCCCTGACTTCATCCGGACTGTGACCGTCTATCTGTGCGCCGGCGATATTCATGTGACCGCCGCCGCCCATTCTCTCCATTATGATCTGTACATTGACTTCATCTATCGAACGTGCACTTATGAAAACCCTGTTCTGGTATTCGGTAAGCACAAATGACGCTTTTACAAGATTTATGTTCAAAAGCTCATTTGCCGCCTGTGCCGCCGTAACTGTAGGTGACTCGATATTATTCGGTGAAAGCGAGATTGCGTAGCAGCCCTTGTAAAGCTCTGCTCCCTGTACTGCCTGTGCCCTTGCCTGATAATCCTCCAGGTCATTCCTGAAAAGCTTTCTCACTCTCGTTATGTTTGCGCCGCTCCGTTTAAGGAATGCCGCTGCCTCAAAGGTTCTTACACCCGCCTTTGTCATGAAGTTATTCGTATCTATCATGATGCCGGCGTAAAGACAGTCCGCCTCGATAGGTCTGATTTTGATCTCATCGGCAATGTACTGCAATATCTCCGAAACCATTTCGCAGGCGCTCGAAGAATAGGACTCCACGTAAGCAAGCGTGGCATTCGTGATACGGTCCGGGCTTATCCTGTGGTGGTCGAGAACCACGATGGTCTTCGCGATTTCGAGAAGCTCGGGACATTCCGTTATCTTCGGCTTGTTTGTATCTACTACTATTACCGCTACGGAACGTGTTTCACATATCTGTATTGCCTCGCTGCCGGTCACGAAAACGTCCGGATTGTATGCCGGATCTTCGATAACCCCGTCCGCAAAAGGCTTGATAGTCGGCGTAACCTCATTTATAACGACATGGCATTTCTTGCCACATTCACTTGCAGCCCTGTAGATACCCATTGCGGCACCAAAGCTGTCGATATCGGTATTTTTATGCCCCATTACAAGTATCTCGTCCTTGGTCTCTATGATTTCCCTAAGGGCATGTGCCTTAACTCTCGCCTTTACACGCGTATTTCTCTCTACCTGCTGGCTCTTTCCGCCGAAATAGCTGACTTTTTCGGGAGTTTTGACCACCGCCTGGTCTCCGCCGCGTCCAAGTGCCAGGTCGATGGCACTCTTTGCATAAAGATTGTCCTGCAGGAAGGAATCGCTTTCGAGTCCAAAGCCTATCGAAAGCGTGATCGCCATTTCATTTCCGATGCTGACGGTCTTCACCTCTTCAAGTATGTCGAAGCGGGTTTCCTGCATCTTATCGAAGGAAATCCTTTTCATTATAACGAAATATTTATCCTTCTCCAGCTTCTTGACTATCGCGTCATAATCCTGAAAATATTTGTTTATCTTCCTGTCAATAAGTGCCATCAGGAGGGAACGTCTTACATCCTCGACAGTCTCCAGCGCTTCCGTATAATTATCTATATAAATCAGTCCCGCAACGAGTGACTGCTCGCGGCGGAGCCTTATATACATGCGCTTGTCGGTCTCATCAAAAAGGAATACCGTTATCAGGCTGCCCTCGAAGCCGTTCTCGTTTCCATTAGGATGAATGCTGATTTTTCGCATATCAACCTGATATATCCTGTTCTCATAATTTAAGTCCATCGAGACGGTATTCTCGCCTGTCGGAAATTTATCCCTTGTGATTTCAGGGAAGAACGAGGTTATGGACTTTGAATAAAATCTGTCTTTATGGATAATTGCCGAAAAGCCGGCATTGCTCCAGAGAAATCTTCCCGTTTCATCAAGAAGGGCATACGGAACTGCAAGACCTTTGAGTAAGTCCCTCTGTACCTGTCCGTACTGGGTTGCAAAATCGATAAGTTCCCTTTTTAACGCGCTTTTGCTGTATAAATAGATAGCAAGAGCTATCACAGTGTATGTTATCCAGCTTAATATAGGCAGTAAAGCGTATCTCGGATTCAGGACAACAGAGATTATCGCCGGAACTAAAAAAAGAATCGAAAGAATTATCGGCCACTGAGCATATCGTTTCAATGCGCCCTTAAGCTTAAACCTTTTTGTCATTTCCTCTCTCCTATAATATGATATCACAGCAGGTAATATGCCTGTCTTTCCGCCTTCAGGCTTTCAAGAAGTCCCTCCACCTCTTCTATAGGCACTATTCCCGAATCCGTAAGCCGGTTATTATCATCATACATAGGATGAAGCATAATCTCCACGACTCTCCCCGGCTCTATTATTTCCGCTGCTGTCTTCAGGTCGGCATAAGAGCCGAAATAGTCGCTGGTCACAGGAATATTTTTACGCAGATTCCTGTTGAAGATATCCTTGTATAGTTTCTTTACAGGGTTAATCTTCCTGAAAAGATTGCGGCTCAGCCTCACCGATCTGATATCGTATTTTTTTAATAAAGGCATCAGTACCTTCATGACCGACCTGTCAGTATGGACATGATGATGCGAATCAAGGTGCCTCGCTGAAAGTCCGTAATCAAGGTATTTTCTTATCTGAGCCTCTATTTCTGTCCTCAAAGCCTCACTTTCTTCCCCTGTAATCATGAGCCTCGAAGCAGTATGCTGTTCAAACTCAGCATTAAAATGTCCGTTTTTCCTGCAAAAACGCCTGAATTTCTTTATCCCGTCCGTAAGCGGGACCCCGCTTGTCAGGTTCAGATGCAGCCCGACAGCCTCTTCGAAACCGTATTCATGGGCAACCTTAACAGCCTCATCTGCATACGGCATATTTACCATCAATGTCGTACCGGTGAGGATTCTCCGCTCAAAGCATTCAGTTATCGCCCTCGTTATCCCGGCGCTCTTCCCGAAGTCATCTCCATTCACTATCGCTCTAATCATAACTATTATTGTAAACTTTTATGGAAATTATATCAAGTGGAAGCTGATTTTCAGGCTGATTGACGATTCCAATTCGTTACA
>CAJOPI010000304.1 GCA_905236275.1 uncultured Lachnospiraceae bacterium
CTATTGTGATATCTCCTTGTCTCATTCATGTCATAATCTGCACCATAGAAATCCTTATTAATCTTCCCATAAAATTCGCTTTTATCACCTAAATTAACACTTACATACCCCTTCGGATCCCCAGGCAATTTCTTCCTTTTTACTATTATGCCTTCTTTATAGAACCACCGTTCTTCTCTTAAATCATAGCAATAAATAGGAACATCTGTCTTTTTCTGTATGTTTTCAATGATTCGAGGTAGATGTGTTTCTTTCATTATCAAATCATAATCTGAGTCCGTTTGAGGTGCATCAACAATATATACCTCACCTTTATTCCTGAGTCTTTTCACAACCTCGCTTAAAACAATTCCAATAACCGCTGGGTGGGTAATTACATAGTCCCATTCGCCAGGCTTATATTGATGATGTTCTTTTACGAAATTTGGTTTTATTACAATAGTGTTGCCGGGCTCTATACAATCAAGAAGTTTATCCAGATAATTATTACGAAATTCTCTGGAATTTTTGTATAAATGGTTGTAAGACGGTTCTGTTTTATAAATCAATACTTCATTCTCTTCTAACATAGCTATTTCTTATACTCCGATACAACAAATCTAAGTTTCCCTGCGTTACTCCTCTCTATTGAATCCAAGTATTTAATCGAATATATTGCTGATCCAAGTCTTTCTTTGATTTCTTTATTAAGCCTTTCTTCATCAGCAGCTTGATATTTTCTTCCTTTAACTACACAAAAGGTTATATTTCCTTTTTCATCTTGCCTTATATGTGCTTCCTTAACATTTGTCATATCCTTAAAAATATGGTCCAATCGGCCAATTTTTGATCCATTCGGAAGCTTAATATAGTCTTCTTTACGCCCATCTATTGATAAAACTCTTCTATTTTCAACATCATATTCTGCTATATCGCCAATCTCATATCTTATTAGCGGCATGGCATAATTGGTTAGTGATGTTCCTATAATCTTATAATTGCCACATTCCTCTACAAATTCAACACAAGCGTAGTCCTCGTCAATTACCCAATTATGATTAATATCCTCAGAAATATTTGCTACTCCTTCACTCATTCCATAGTGTTGGTATGGCATAATTCCAAAAGCCGCCTCTATCACATTCTTTTGCCATTCCAATAAGTTTTCTGCACCTGTGGTAATAAAGCGAATATCATAAGAAAGATGAATATGATTATCCAACATAAATTGAGCTAATATAGAAATTGAAGAAGGATAACCATGTATCCACTCTGGTTTATACTTTTCTAGTGCCTTGATATAATTTGGCATATTATCTTCAGACATATGGTATGCACTGAAATAAATTTGCCTTCCTGAAATATTTACGCGGTAATATGGCGGTTTATTTTTAATAGTTGGTACTACTGTTCTTCCGCCAAACATAGCACACCAGTTATTGAATCCTATGCCTATGTTTCGCCTATATCTCCACCAAACTGCCCACTGCTCGATATTTGCCTTTTGAGATGTCTTAAAAACAAATCCTGTGCCTGTAGTCCCACTTGTGTGCATGGTGAGCATTTTGTGTTTTGGAAATACCGGAGAGATAAAGTCAACCATATTATTATTTACGATTGCCTTGGTGAGTACCGGTAAACGTGATAAATCGTCCAATCTTTTCACACTTAAAGGATCGACTCCACACTCCTTAAACCACCTCTTATAATAGGCGATATTGGTATATGAATATTCGATTATTTTCCTTAAACGATAATCTCGAAAAGACAATAATTTGTCTTTTGACCAAGTTTTTCTTTCTTCATAGTGCTTAAGGATTTCCCAGAACTGTTTATTATATCTCGTCAGCACAATCCGCTTGCCTTCAATACTGCAAGCGATATTTTGGAAAACAAGCGGCAAACGATTATACACCATCATCTTATTCATTTTGTATTTTCTCATTTTTCAAAATATCCCTATAACCATTCGTATTGCATTCAAGCAGAAACGTTTTTTCGTCTAACCCTAATTTTCTGCAAAATAAAAGGCTCTCGCAGATTATCTCTGCAAAAGCCTTTGGTTTTGTCCAATTTGTATGTTCTTTTTTTTGCCGCCTCCTCCGAGGACTCCTTGATCTTCTTGTAAAACGATAAAGAATCTGCCAGTATCAACTTGCCTGCGAAGGTAAAACACACTCAAGGAACTCTATCGTCCCATCCCTATAACTAACATTGCAGCGTGCCGAATACGGCCATGTGCTTCTGCTATCCGATCCTCCATCCAACACAAGTGAACCTTCGTCATATCTGCTATCTGAGTTATCTACTCCAATAAAACAGTATGCGTGATCATCCATATCAGCATATGCCGGACATGTCGTATCCCTATATTTCATTACAAAATCACGACCTATACGGTCAACACACGCATCCAGTCCTATTTTTTTTGCTTCTTCAAATGTCAACATAGCTATCACCTCACTTTCAAAATGTATCCTCAAACTCGATACTCATACCTGTCATACTTTACATTTCTACTATCATTATACAACCATAAAGACGTGTCACGCAAGAGGCAGAGATCTGATAATTGCTGTAATTTCGCCACAATCTTATTGTATTATGTATATCGTTCATTTATTTTTAGTCATTTCGTCTCTCCATCGCCCCCATCAACAACCTGCTCGCCCTCACCGCGTCACTAATCCCTTCATTCTCCTTCTTCCCTTTAAGTACCGCGCTTATCATCTTATACTCGTTCTCGATCCCTTTGTCCTGCTTTAGCCTCAGCTCTTTTTTCTTATCAGAGCCATACTTGTTCAGCTCGATGTAGTTATTCAGCTCATATACGGACCCGTTGCTGAACACCCGAAGCTGCTCTTTCGGGTACTTCTTGCTTCCCATAGAAGTATAGGTCACGGTGCCTATCGCTCCTGACTTAAACCGCAGCGCTATTACCGCATTATCCTTGCACTTGTAGCCCTGGTTGTCGGCGAAGGAGATGTCGAGGCTCAAAAGCTCGCTTCCATCCAAGTACTGAATCGTGTCAATGAAGTGGACTGCTTCGCCAAGGATCCGGCCGCCTCCGGCTTCTTTCTGCGTCCAATGATCCGCGGGTATGAACCCGGCATTCGCGATATAATTGTAGACTGCCGGTATCTGATCCGTTTTTAGTTCCTTTTTGATCTTCCTTACCAGGGGGCTGTAGCGACGGTTTAGACCCACAAACAGCTCCCCCTTGCTGCCTTTATAGGCCTTTTCAATCTGATCCAGCTCTTCAAGCGTCAAGCACAGCGGCTTTTCGCAGTACACATTCTTCCCGGCATTCAATGCTTCAACAACGAACTTCGCATGGCTGTTGTGCTGGGTAGATACGGCGACAAGGTCTATGCTTTCGTCTTCCAGAAGTTTTTTATAATCATTCGCGCTGTATTCAAACGGGAAGACTTCGTTCGCCTGCGCCGCGGCTATTCCGCCGGTGGTCGCAAGCCCTTTGAAGCTGTATAAGCCGGTTCCCTGCATAATCGGAAGCATAGAATTACGAGCGAATAACCCAGCACCTATCAGCCCTACGTTTATCCGCCCCTTGACGCGCTTCCTCTTCCCCACGCTCGCATGAACGACCACAGGGTCATACTTGGCGCCTGCCTCCGTGTCGTATTTCAAAACTACCCCGATATACTTTTCATGATGGGGATTCTTCGTGATCATTTCATAGGCGTTTGCCGCGTCCTTGAACGCGACTTCGTGGGTGATCAGATCGCCGATATATAGCCTTCCAGTCGCC
>CAJOPI010000305.1 GCA_905236275.1 uncultured Lachnospiraceae bacterium
AAGAATTAAAGGAAGACAAAAGGTACTGCATAAAGATAGGCCCCTGCGGAATGGGGAAAAAGGCGCTTTATCTTAACAGCTTTTTCTTTGACAGGGTTTACTATACCGAATATTCCAAAATAGAGAGGGTATTTAAGAGAATAGCAATGAGTAAGGGCGGTTTCAGCGGTAAAGGACTCTTTGCGTCCATACCTTATCTGGTGGTAAAATTCAAGGATGGAACTGAAAAAGTCTGCAATTTCAAATATGAGGAACAGGTAGATATTATTCTTTCCAAAATATCACAGAGTTTTCCTGAAATTCCTGTTTATTCAAAAGAAGCTGAGAGGAGACTGGAAGCAGCAAGAAAAGCAGAAGAGGCAAGATATGTAAAGGAACTGGAACCTGATGCGGAAAAATCCGTTGAGATACTTAAGCAGGCGAAGAAAACCCTTGAAACAAAGGGCGAGCTGCCGATAAGACTTGCTCACGATGCCAAACAGAAACGTACTTTGGATGCTATCAACCCCACCTACAGACTTCTTGCTGTTGCTGTATTCCTTGCTGCCGCTGCCTGTGCAGCATGGGGGATAAGAATTGTAATGACAGAAGGCTTCAATGCCGGCGGCGTTTATGTCCTGCTTGGATTTGCTTTTATTTTCTTTGTGATTTCCGCGAATGTCCTGCCCTCCGGAAGAAATAACAAAAAGTATGGAGAAGAATGCTACAGCAATTCGCTTAAAGATATGAATGATTTTCTTTCAAACAAGAAGGATTTTCCGGTTCCGGCAGTTTACGCACATCCTATAGTAATCGACAGGATGATAAGGGTTATAAGAGAAGGGAGAACGAATACGGTCAGCGGTGCGATGCAGTTGGTAAAGGATGACCTGAAGGCGTTGAATCCAAGCGTGACAGTAAGTCAGAAAGAATATGATGAAGTGGTAATTGTAAAACCCTTGTTTACGGTTGACGGATACAGAAGCGCATAAAAAAGTTTTCTACTGAGGTATATTGCTTATGAATGGCGGAATAGACCTGCATATGCATACAAAATATTCGGATGGAACGGATTCGGAATCAGAGCTTATAGACAGGCTTAGAAAAGAAGGGATAAAATATTTTTCGGTAACAGACCATGATACCATCGAGGGCGCAATGGCTGTGAAAAAAATAGTGCCCGAGGATATGAATTATGTTCCGGGAATTGAGTTTTCCTGCAGAACAAGCGACAGGGGAAAGGTTCATATTCTCGGCTATAATTATGATGAAAATGATAAAGAGTTCAGAATGGCAATAAGTGAAGGTCATTTCATGCGGATAGAAAAGCTTGAAATAAGGCTTAAACATCTGAAAGAAGATCATGGAATAGAATTTTCGGATGAGGATTATAAATATGTCCGTTCGCTTACAAGTACAGGAAAACCGCATCTTGCGATGCTTCTTATAAAATATGGTTATGCCGAAAGCAAAAAAGAGGCTATAGAAAAATATATTGATGACAAAAAAATCAAAAATGACGTAACTGATACCAGAATCCCTTCGGAAGATGCTGTTTCGGGAATACTTTCCGGTGGGGGGATTCCTGTCTGGGCTCATCCGCTCGGAGGAATCAATGAAAGGAGACTTACGGAAGAAGAATTTGAAGGCAGACTGAAGCTCCTTATAAATGAAGGCTTGAAAGGGCTTGAATGCTGGTATTCCCTTTATAATGAGGATGAGGTGGAATTTCTTATAAAAACTGCTGAAAAATATGATATTCTGATAAGCGGCGGCAGCGATTATCATGGGAAGAACAAAAAAGTTGCGCCCGGTGAACTTAATAATTTTGGAAAAGTTGTACCAAAAGAATACTTAAATATAAGTAAATGTATTTTTTAACGTGCAATCTCCGCAGCAATCTGATATACTTTAGCTGTATAACTATATGGAAGCCAACTAAGTAGGAGACAAAGAGATTCATGGTAAAACTGTTCCTTGTGGAAGATGAAAAAATTATGCGTGACGGCATAAGAAAGCATATAGACTGGAAGGGTGAGGACATTGAATTCGTCGGTGAGGCAAGTGATGGAGAGCTTGCTTATCCGCAGATTCTGAAAACAAGACCGGATATAATCGTTACGGATATAAAAATGCCGTTCATGGACGGGCTTGAACTTTCAAAGCTTGTAAAAAAGGAACTTCCCGAATCGAAAATAATAATACTTTCCGGTTATGATGAATTCAAATATGCACAGGAAGCGGTTTCCATTGGTGTCGAGGAATATATCCTGAAGCCGATTTCTCCGGCGAGACTCCTTGAAACGATAAAGAGCGTACAGAAAAAGATAGAAGAGAGCAGGAAAAACGAATCGGCACTTGAAGAATGGTCGAGGGAAGAAATTCTTGAAAGAAATGCGTTAGAACAACAGAAGCTTTTCAGGGCTTTAGTCAGCGGTCAGATGTCTATGACAGAGCTTGTGGAAGCAGGTCGGAAGCTCGAAATGGATCTGATGGCAAGCTTTTATGAGATAAGCATTTTTAATTTTACCCTGCCGGGCGAAACAGGTGATGCCTATTCGGAAAAACAGAATGCTTTCGGTTCACAGGTTCTCGATGAAATAGATGAGATAGATGGATGTTTCCTTTTTGACAGGGGAACGGAAGGTTTTGCTATACTTACTCTTGGTGAAACAGAGGAAATGGTCAGGAAGAAGGATGATGAGGCCATTCAGAGAATAATCGAAGCGGCAGAATCCATAGAAGAAGGAAACTATTTCGTAGGTGTCGGTACACCTGTGAACAGACTCAGTAGTCTCGGAAATTCCTATGATGATGCGAACAGGGCTTTTTCCTACAGATATTTCAGGGAACCGAATCAGGTGGTTTATGCCAGCCGTCTTGTAAATACAGGCGGCTCAAATGTGGATGTGGACGTTTCAATGGTTGCTTCCAACGAAAAGAGCAAAGGGGTCTATGAGAAGTTCCTTCGAAGCGGTTCGGCAGATGAGGTTCACCACTTCATACATGAGATATTTTCTTCTTTCGGAGAGAAAAATATCAATTCGATGCTTTTTTTGAATTATATAACCATGGATCTTTATTTTGCAACGATCAGTTTTATCCAGGATCTTGGCTATAAGGCTTCGGACGTCTCGGAAGAATTTGAGGATATAAATTCTGCAATAAAAACGATTGGCAATTATAAGGATGCGGAAGCTTATCTGGAGCGAGGGCTGGAAGGGGCGATTGCACTCAGGGACAGCAATTCTGTAAAGAAATACAGTGTCATACTCAAAAAGGTTATGGCATATATTGATGAAAATTTCGATAAGGATGATATTTCTCTCAATACCGTTGCGTCTATTGCAAATATCAGCCCGAATCATTTTTCGACCATTTTTTCATCGGAGGTTGGTGTCACCTTTATAGAATACCTTATAGGAAAAAGAATGGAACGGGCGAGGGAGCTTCTGATGACGACGAATATGAGAAGCTCGGAGATTGCCTACAAGGTCGGATATAAAGATCCGCATTATTTCAGCTATATGTTCAAGAAAACTCAGGGAATGACGACCAGGGAATATAGAGCAAGAGGAAAGTAAATGTTTAATCTGAGGAATTTCTCCATAAAAAAGAGGCTCACAATAATGTGTGCCGCATGCCTGACTCCTATGTTCATCATAACCATGTTTCTTGTTTATGAGCTGCAGGGACTCTGCTCTGCCTATGACAGAATTGCTGAGAATATCACGATTGCAAATAATTACAATATAGAATTCAAGCAGGAAATGAATTCTGTGATGTATCAGATGGCGGCACGTTCCCTTACTAAGAACAAAGTCGAGGAAACACTGGGAATCGTGGGACCCGATATGCTCATAGCTGAGGCGAGGGAAAGCTTCAAGGAACTCGAAAAAACCTCTCTGAGCCGTAAATCAAAGGAACAGCTCGTGTCTCTGGGAAAAGTCCTTGATACGCTTCAGCTCAACGTGGATAACCTGAATACCTCCATAAAAGAGGGCGGTCATTATGATGAGGATATGCAAAGCCTTGATAATAATATCTATGTCACTACCGATCTCGTACAGGATGATATTACCAGATACATTTACTATGAATCCATAAATATGGAGCAGACCAGAAGATTCCTTAACAACCGCAAAAATATGATAATCATAGGCTCGCTGATAGTACTTTTGATTATCATAGTTTTTACGCTGCTCCAGTCTTATTTCATTTCGGGAAGTATAACAAAGCCTGTAAGCCGGCTTGTGGAAGCTACGGAGAAGGTCGGTGTCGGAAATTTTGATATTCACGTTAATACTGATATGGATGGCGGTTCCGGTAATAATGAGATAGTCCAGCTTGGAGAGAGCTTCAATACCATGACGGGAAAAATATCCGAACTGGTGGAAAATATTCGCTATGAGCAGGAAAACTCCAGAAAACTTGAAATGAAACTTCTGCAAAATCAGATAAATCCGCATTTTCTTTACAATACTTTGGATAATATTGTCTGGCTCTCCGAAGACGGAAGAAAAGATGACGTGGCGGGTATCGTGACTTCCCTTTCACAGTTCATGCGAACGACTCTTTCGGGAGGGAATGACTTTGTTTCACTTTCCACAGAGATTGCACATGTGGATGCTTATCTGCAGATACAGTCATTCCGCTATAGTGACATACTCGTTTATGACATACATGTTCCGGAGCATCTGTACCTTTACAAGATTATAAAAATGACGCTTCAGCCCATTGTTGAAAATGCTCTTTATCATGGAATAAAGAACAAGAGGAGCGGGGGAAAGATAAAAATCGAGGCATCAGAGGTGATGGACAGCATTCGCATTTTGGTAGAGGATAACGGAATGGGAATGATGGCAGAGGATCTTGCAAGGGTTGAAGGGCTTATAGAAGGCAGTATAGAACCCTCAGAAGACAATTCCGGTTTCGGTATCGCAAACGTATCAAAAAGGCTGAGGCTTTATTATGGAGACAAGTCCAGTATCAATGTAACGAGTGATTACGGTATCGGAACGAAGGTGGAAATATATATACCAAAGCAGTTGTCGTAAAAAAATCAACTTTTTGTCGTAACAATCTGTAAATAATTCCATAAGAATTAAAAGTATATCTAACTTTATCAGTAAATAATTGCATGGATTGAAATACACTAAGGGCTTAAAATGTCATTATCGGGTTATAGGACAGATTAATGCCCCTGTGTTCAATGGGAGGGTATTAATGAAAACTAAAGCATTGGCGGCTGTTTTGTGGGAACTGCTGGCAATCGGAATACTTACGGCATGCGGCTCATCAACAGAGTATGCGGAGGTCGGAGCGGAAGAGGATTCCCTCATAACCGTCGGCTTTTCACAGGTTGGTGCCGAGTCTGACTGGAGAAACTCGTGTACGAATTCGGTCATGGAAGCTTTTTCCGATGACAATGGCTTTAACCTTATTTTCAGCGATGCACAGCAGAAGCAGGAAAACCAGATAAAGGCGGTTCGTGATTTTATCAGTCAGGATGTGGATTACATCATAATCGATCCTATCACTGAATCCGGCTGGGATCAGTCGCTTAAAGAGGCGTCTGATGCAGGTATACCTGTTATCATTGTTGACAGAAGGGTTGATTCCGACGATTCACTCTATACTGCGGCAATCGGGTCTGATTTCGAACTGGAAGGAAAGAAAGCCTGTGCTTATTTAAAAGCCTATCTCGAAAAAACGTCTTACAAAGGCGAAGTAAATATTGTAGATATTCAGGGAACCATTGGAGCTTCTGCAACGATCGGACGCTCAAAGGCTTTTGATGATGCGGCAAAAGAAAACGGCTGGAACGTTCTTGCCCAGGAAACCGGTGAATTTACACAGGCTAAAGGGCAGGAGGTAATGGAGTCAATACTTAAGCGGCATGACAATGTCAATGTTGTATATTGCGAAAATGACAATGAAGCTTTTGGCGTAAGGGATGCGATAGAGGCTGCGGGAAAGAAGGTAGGAACAAACCTGAAAAGGGGCGAGATATTGCTGCTTTCCTTTGACACCACAAGAGCCGGCCTTACGGAAACACTCAACGGAACGATACTTGTAAATACTGAGTGCAATCCTCTTTACGGAGAAAGACTTGCTTCGATGGTAAGAACCCTTGAAGAAGGCGGTACTCTCGAAAAGCATACCTATATCGAGGAAAATCAGTATTCGGCAAACGAGCTTGTGAAGAGTGTGGTCGTGGATGGTACGACATACCCTGTCACTTTACTTACACAGGAGATTCTGGACGAGAGACCTTACTAATTTAGCAATGGAAGGTATCAGGAGATGAGGATTTTGTCGTTCAGAAGAATATTAAATAAAGAGATTATTCTTCCCTTTTTCTGCCTTCTGGCAGTTCTCCTGATGAATCTTATAAAGACACCTGATTTCTTTGACATTTCAAAAACTAACGGTGCTTATTACGGATTTATAATAGACATTATCAACAGGGGCTCAGAGCTTGCCATCATTTCCGTTGGCATGACTCTGGTAGTTTCTGTGTCCGGTGGAGTGGATATCTCCGTCGGCTCGGTGGCTGCGCTTACGGCAGCTGTTATCACGAATATTTTGTCGGGGGGAGAAGTTTCTGCAAATCTACTTCATGCCCCGCTTCTTTTGGCAATTGCAGCCGGTCTGATTTGCGCTTGTGTCTGCGGAATCTGGAACGGCTTTCTTGTTGCCCGTCTGAAAATACAGCCGATGGTGGCGACTCTCATTCTCTATACCGCTGGCAGGGGTATTGCCCAGCTGATATGCGGTGGTCAGATAACTTATGTCAGGGTAAATTCCTATCGAATACTTGGAACAAATTTTGCGGGAAATCCCCTTCCTACGCCAGTTTATATTACGATTGCGGTAATGGTCATTACGGGAATTTTTTTAAAATATACAAGCTTCGGTCTGTATGCAAAAACAGTGGGGATTAATTCGGAAGCGGCGAGACTTGCGGGGCTGAATCCTGCAAATATAAAATTTATCGCGTATCTTATCTGCGCTCTTTTTGCAGGACTGGCAGGTGCGATTTATTCTTCGAGGATTTATTCCTGTGATGCAAATAATATCGGACTTAACGTGGAGGTTGACGCGATTCTCGCAGTTCTTCTCGGCGGAAATCAGCTTAGGGGAGGCAAATTTTCCATTGTCGGCTCGCTGATAGGAGCCTATACGATTCAGGCCTTGACCACGTCGCTTTATGCCTTCGGAATGTCGTCAGCCCATATGCCTGTCTGCAAGGCAGTTGTGATATTAGCCTCGATAACGCTTCAGTCGCCGGAACTGAGAAGACTTTTCAAAAAATACAGAAAAAGGACTGTCAGAACCTTTTTCAAGGAGGCGACAGAACTTTGAATATTAAGGAGTTACGAACTTTAGATATAAATAAGGGACTTATAGCTATAACGATGCTTCTTTTTCTCATAATGTATGCTGTCGGTATAGTTGTTTTCGGAGACAGAGGCTTTACAAAACCACAGGTCTTCCTGAATCTCTTTATAAATAATGCGGGACTTATCGTAATTTCGGCTTCGATGACGATGGTAATGATAATCGGAGGGATAGATATCTCGGTCGGTGCCGTAGTCGCAATGGACTGTATGATATTGGGCGACCTGATGATGAATAAGGGCTGGAGCGCGTGGGCAGCGATATCGGCAGTGATTTTATTGGGGATTCTTTACGGCTTTATTCAGGGATTTCTGATAGCTTATCTGAAAATACAGCCTTTTGCGGTAACGCTTGCCGGTATGTTTTTTTGCAGGGGAATAGCGGGCATTATCTCTTCGGAGGTGATATCTATAGAAAATGAGAGCTTTGTCAGAATGTCTCAGCTGAGGATAAGCATACCCTTTCTTGGAAGCCTGAATAAACATGGGAAGATGATTTATCCTTTTATCTATCCATCGGTAATAGTGGCTTTTATTGTCGTATTTCTGCTGTATCTCATGCTTAAATATACAAGATTCGGCAGGGCTATCTATGCAATCGGCGGAAATGAGAATGCAGCGGTCTTTATGGGGCTGAATGTAAGAAGGATAAAGCTTCACACGTATATTCTGGATGGCTTTTTGGTATCTGTCGGAGGGATACTTTTCTGCATGAACACGATGTCCTGCTTTTCAGAACAGGCAAAAGGACTTGAAATGGATGCAATAGCCGGAAGCGTGATAGGCGGAACCCT
>CAJOPI010000306.1 GCA_905236275.1 uncultured Lachnospiraceae bacterium
AAAATAGCGGACAGGCGGCCATGATGAAAGCGGTAGTAACTTCCGGTAGGGAAGAGTCGATGCTTCGGTAGTGCGCCCCGAATTTCCTGTCAAACGGCGTTGCCAAATCGCCGACAGTCATAAACACGCTTATTCCGACTCTCGAAAAGATTTACTGCTGGCCGAAGGCCCCTGTGGACACCAAGACGTAATTCCCCGACGCACTTTGATGCTTAATCGCTTGCGAAGTACCGAGGCTTCGTACCGAAGGGGATAAGGACTCTGTTTTCACTGTGCCAATTTTTTCATTCTGCTATAATGCCATAAAGAAAAGATTTTTTCTTTATCGTGAAAAAAATAAAATGAGTTTTTAATGAGGGGGAGCAGAATTTGGCCAGAGCAACCACGGAGCAATTTGTTACATGGCTGTGTGATGTAATAGACTTAGCTTATGAATATTACGGGGTAATCTCTATCAGGGATTTGTACGAGATTTTCAAACAGAATCCAAGTATAGAGGGCGTAAAGATTATAAAAGAGGCATCATCAACAGAGGCGGCGGGCTCATCAACATCAGAGACAACGGCTTTATCAGAGACGGCAGAGGAAGTACTGTCCGCAGACGTATTATCAGAATACCGAGATTATATATTATCAGAAGATGACGCGGAAGATGAAGACGGACAGAGCCGCGAAGATGACGGGGAAGACTGGGAAGATGCGCTGTCGGAGGATAAGGAAGATACTGAAGATAGCGAGGATGGTTTCCGAGCCATAGAAAACTTAGACGAATTCACCGATATGGTTCATCATGTCCTTTCCATTAATGAAGAAGCCAAAGGAAAAATCCTCTGCCGGATAGACGGCGATGATGTCGTCTCGTCTGGTATGTCAAAAGATGATATCGATTACATCAGATCCGAAATGAAACTGTGCGGAATAGAGCACAGCTACATCCCGACTTTTGAAGAAGTCTTGCAGATAAGCTATATAGGCTACATAACATCACCAGCTTCTGAGAAGCTGGAAAAATACCTGATCAGCAAAGGGAAGGACATTGAAGAAGCCCGCGACATTATCTGCCGTGCCGCAATGAAATTTAACTTCGGCGCATATTTAAATGTCGGCATTCAGGAAATACTGGATCAGCTCAAGGACATAAAGGAATTTAATGGCGGTGAGAAAACGGCCATGCGGGAGATTGGAAAGATAACGGAACTTGTGAATAAGTTCTATAACACTGTCGGTCGGCGTGAACGAGGCGGCTGGTCTCCAGAGAAATTGAGGATAAACAGCGGTCTGGATTTCAGGAAAAGAATGATGGCAGGACTTGCAACTGATGCCGGTGACTACTTCATGGAGAATCTGATGGGCGGCATGGCGGGCGGTTTTGGAAACGGAAGCCGACCAGCGACCAGCAACAAAATCCCTCGTAATGCCCATGCCCATGCGGAAGCGGTAAGAAGTATAAACATTGCTGTGGTAAGGGATTGTAAAAAGAAGATATGATAGAAAAGATGCGGGATAAAATTTTTGATATACTACTGTCGCTATCAGGCAAAGCAGCCGAAGAAGAACTGAGGAAAAAACCGGCTATTGGTTTCTATGTTGATCCGAAATGCAGTGTGTGTAAAGTAGAGAAAGACTTAGAAACTGTAAATTTAACCGGAAAAAAATCAAAGAAAAGAAAGCCTAAACTCGTTAGGCTTGCTAACCCCATTAACCCCACAAGAGATGCTAAAAAAGATACTGTGATTTCAACAGTTTTCGTTAAGTGTACTATTATTAATCAGGGACAAAGCGATTTACTTTTAGTGAAAATCTACAAACGCAGATTATTGTCATGTCCAGTATTAAAGCGCGGAGATAGATACTCATTTTATATAAAAACGAAAGCCAGAAACGGCTTACTCAAGGTAACGGCTCAAAACGAATCAAACGAAACTTATGACGCATTTTACAGATTAATTTATTACCAAAAGACGAATACCGCAAACATTAATCTCGAAAATGATTTTGTGAAAAGAAGAAAAATTATTCTTTTATCATAGACGTAGATGGCATTATCAAGTGAATCCCGAACTTGACCGATGAGCTTGATCAGGATAATTTTTTTTGTGTGTTTCGTAAATACTGACTTCGAGCGAACTGAGTGCTAACGAACTGAGTGCTAAATTTTGAGTTAAATAATCAATTTGGGAAGTAATAGTAATAACAGAGAGTAACAGGAGAGTGTAATAAAAATGGCAACATGGCTTTTCACTTGGAATCCAGATAAAACGCCCTGGGAAGGTTATGATAAAGATTGTGAAGCGGCCTCGAAAGAGAATCCTCTTGATTTCAATTGGTCATCACAAAGTAAGCAAACACAAGCTGGCGATGAATTTTTCTTATTTAAGCAGGGTAAACTGCCTCGCGGCATTATCGCTCATGGATTTTTAACAGGGGGTACATCTGATGAAGACCACTGGGATGAAGAAAAAGCCAGAGCGGGAAAGAAAGCGCATTACGTAGATGGAGAATGCGATGTCCTGTTGAATTATAAGACGCAGGACATTTTGAACTTATCAGTTCTTGAGGAAGAGTGTCCTGGTCAGCAGTGGAGTCCATATGCATCCGGAATACACATTAAAGATGAAGTGCTTCCGAAGCTCCATGAACTTTGGGCTGGGGTGACGATGGAGTATCCCGATAATCCCGAAGAGAGCGTTTATGAAGAAGAAATAAAACATGCTGACAAGGGTACTGCTGACAGTGTCACTTCAGAAACGGACACAGGAGAAGATGCAGGAGAAGAGGGAACAACAACATCCGGAATAGTCGAAGGCACTAAAAAAACCGTTTACACAACGACATATGAACGCAATCCGAAAATAAGGCGGGCATTCCTAAAAGGGAAAAAGAAGCTCCAGTGCGAAGTCTGCGGATTTGATTTTGAAAAAAGCTATGGGAAGCTGGGCGCAGGTTTTATCGAAGTTCATCACAAGAAGCCTGTGTCAGAAGGCGTGCATATGACCGATTTGAATAACGATCTTGTTATGCTTTGCTCTAATTGTCACAGAATGATTCACAGGGGTGTGGATCATATGATTACGGTTGAAGAGCTGAAAGGGGTTATTCAAGATAGTGCGAAAAGTACAAGCAGTGATTGAGAGAGACTGGCATAGAGCAGTCAAAGGCGGCATCAGAGACGGCAGACTCAGCTTATGAGAACATGGCCGGCGTGTAGCCGCGTAAGCGTGTAAGCGTGTAAGAGATTTAGAAGCTGTCTTAAATTCCTTACAAAGCCGACGAGCTGACAAAGCGGCCAAGCTCATAGGGGTTTTTCACACGGCTTTTTTGTGCTGCTCCTCGCTGCTGACCCTCGCTGCTGCTTCTCGCCATCGAATTTCATGCAATTTGCAAAAATTCATTTTTCAGCCTAAAAATCGCTATAAGTTCTTACCCTTACAGCGTTTATAGATTTCCTCTTTTTATTTTTGCACACAGTGATGCTGCTAAAACACAGACGGCAAGCTGAACTGCAAAAATTTCGAGAATCCTTTGACTTCCTCTTAAAAAAATTTTACGCCATTTGCATTTTAATTTTTATATGACTGAAATGAGAGAAATATATTAAAAATTG